>CAZNSO010000002.1:68555-125102 GCA_964575805.1 uncultured Desulfobacteraceae bacterium | reverse complement strand
TCAAGCTGTATAAGACGTCGTTTAAATTCTCCTCCAGCTGCCGGAATTTCCTGCTGGCCGCTTCCAGATCGGCGTTCTTTTTCTCCAAGGCCGCAAGCCTTTCCTGAAATTCCTCATAACTTGGTTTTTCAATCATTGGACCACCGGATTGTTTGTTTTTGTATGCAAGGCAAAGCCCCCAACGCCTCTGTCCCAGTGGCAGGCAATGGCCATAGCGCCGATTCCCCTTGGGGGATATTTAAAAGAGGGATTGTGGGTTGCCATGAGTTTCAAACTTCAGGCGGGCTTTTTAAACCTGGCGCGACTGAAGGACCCGGGAGAGTTCCCGGGACAGCAGCTCGGCTCCCCGGTTGACGGACTGTTCTATTATATGGCGGTAATCCTGGTTTTTCCCCAAATCCCTGGCCACTTCCTGGTGGGCCTCCTGCCCTTGCGCCACCACCTCACGGAGTTCCAGCGGAAGCGCCTGGGGTGTGAATTCCCGATCGGGAAGGACAAACTGGTTGGCCAGTTCCGAGGCTTTTCTCAGAATCAGGAGGAGTTGGAATTCTTCATCATCCTCTACAATAAAAGTTTCGTCTTCGTGGAAGCGCACCGCATTGTAAACCTCGGGCGGCAAATGACACTGTTTCAAAACCAGGGCCCCGATTTCAGCATGGTTTAACCCCAGCACCCGCTTCTCCGCCTCCTTGCTTGAGATCCCCTCCTGACGTTTGAGATCAATGATCCCCTCATATTCGGGCTTGAAATACACGGCAATGATCAACTTGCCGATATTGTTGAACAGGGAGACGGTAAAGAGCTTGGCCTTGTCCGGATAACCGACGATTTGTCCGAGGCACAAGGCAATGCCGGCACAGAGCTGGGCCTGTTTGTGAAATTTATCCAGCTTGAAGGATCTGGCTCCGGCCGCAGACAACTCATTGACGAGGACCGAACTTGCCAATATCTGCCGCATTTGTTTATAACCCAGCAGTCGGACGGCATGATCAATGGAGCGGATCTTTTGCCCATAAAGGCTGGAACCGGCCATTTCAATAAACTTGGCGGTAATATCAGGCGACAGCTGATCGATGACCTGGTAAAAATCACTGTTCGGATCATCTAGCAGGGAGATGGTTTCCAGGGCTTTGGCCTGGATCAGGGGAAGGCTTCGGAGGTCGACTTTGGCCAGTGATTCCAGCTGGTCGTACCCTGTTTGATCCTGCATAAGCACCTCAACGATTAGAGGTTGAGCCAGCGGTCCGTGCCGTATCCGCTATCACTTTACTAGTAGCCTCTACAAACCGGCTTGTCAAGCTCTCCACCAGCCGGGAGCCGGAAAATCTGTTCTTGGCAGGGCAGCCGAATTTCGCTAAGAATAGCGGCGGGGGTGCTGAATGCAGAAGAAACACAGGGATTGCAGGGGGGAGTCGGGATATGTATGGATTGGCTAAAAATACCGCCAGGGGGCTTTTCTTTATTCTTTTGACCCTGATCGCTTACCTGGCGCTCACCCCGGTCTCACATTCCGCATCCACGCTTTGCTGGGACAAGATAAACCATCTGGCCGCCTATTTCTGCCTTGGCGTCATTGCCGATATGGCCTTTCGTACCGGGGAACGGCTTTTCACAAAGATTCTGCTGCTGCTGGCCTACTCGGCCCTTATCGAAACGGCCCAGCGATACATCCCCGCCCGGCAATTCGAACTTTATGATATCCTCACCAATGCCCTGGGGCTGCTGCTGGCCGCCACGTTTATCCATGCTTTAAAAAAAACGAAATTTTATCAATTCTTTCGTTGATCTGAAGATCGGAAACAAACGGCGCCATCCGACTCTCGCCGGCGATCCCGGATACCGTCAGGCTTTGCTCAGGGCGATCAGCCGATAAACCAGCATCCCGGCGAGCCAGGCCGCATCCTCAGGCGACAGGTAACTCCCCGCGCTTGCATCGAACAGGATATTGGCCTCCGGATCAAACTCCTCGTCCGCCTCCCACAGGATCAATTGCAGCGGCACCTTTGGCAGCACATTAAATTCATACCCGACATCACCGCTGTCAATGGCCCGGCCCCCTATTTTTTCCGCAGCAGGGGGCAGAGACCGGACATCGCGGCCAAACACCTTTTTAAGCGGGTCGATTGCACGCTTGACAAAGGAGGCGTAATAAAAAGCGGCTCCGGGTATTTCGCGGTAGGCGATCCATTTTCCGGACACCGGAGTTTTTTGCATGGCATTCATGTAATGAAGGATCAGCACCTGCTCTTGAATGGGCACCTCGGCTTCGGCATCGGATTGATCCACAAAATTGAAATCCGGAAATGAAACCTGATAAGTCCGGGTCAAAAAGGGAATCCGAAAACCCTCCGGCACCACTTCAAAATCTGTACAGGCGGCGATCTCCTCCATGGAAAATGCAGCCAGCTGCGCCACCGCGATTTTTTTTGCATTAAAATAATCATCCACGCGTGCCATTGGAACCTCTTTCCTACTAATCCCGGCATGATTTCATGGCCATCACCGGCAAGTGCAAGGATTAGAAAAAAAAGCCCCACCCCGTTGAATACAGAGTGAGGCCCGATATAAAAAAACTCGGAGGATTACAGTTCCAGCCAGGAATCCGAGTACAGGGTGCGGCCCATGATGACATCCACTGTCTTGACGTAATCGGCCATTTCCTTGGAAAGTTCGCTGACCGAGGGGGCCTCGCCGTCCATCGTCTTGTAGATCATCTCAACGATATCCTCGCGGTTGCCCTTGGCAATATCGGTCAGTTTCTCATCCCGGGGATCGGAGATGACGGAGTACATCCCGGAGCGCTGCAGCATGACCATATAGGTCTGGTTTAAAATCGGCCGCAGGTGCGCGGGAGGACCGTTTGAAATATTGGACAGGCCGCAGGTGCTCTTGGCCCCCGGGGCGATATCCTGGAGCATGTCATAGAAATTTTTCAGCGACACGACCTGGTCCTGCTGAATATTGACCGGCGTCACAATGCCGTCCACCCAGATCTTTTCGTTCGGGATGCCGGCTTCGTTGGCATAATAGAGCAGCTCCACGCAAAGGGCGGCCCGCTCGTTCTCGTCGCGCGGCAGGCCCTCGGGGCCCCACAGAAGGGCGATAAAATCCGCATTGTGCTCGGCTGCAATGGGCACCATTTTTTCATACCGCTCCGGGCGGCACATGATGGAATTAATCAGCGGCGGCTGCGGGGTCTCCTTGTAAACCTTCAAGCCGGCCTCGATGGCATCAATATTGGATGTGTCCAGGGCCAGCGGAATATCCGGCACCACTTCCTGGACGGTCTGCACCACCCAGGGCATCAACTCAATCCCGTCCTTTTTGGCGGGACCGAGATTGATATCAATATAGTCCATGCCCTTTTCCTTCTGGAACAGGGCCTCTTCCTGAATGGGCTTTGGATCGCGCGCCTTAAGGGCCGCCCCGATGGTCTTGCCCATTACATTAAGACTTTCTCCGATTAGAAGCATAAAACACCCTCCATTTTGTTTTTGAATTGATTATAACAGTTTGCGGGGCAAATGGCGTGCCGTCATAGCCGCAAACCGCTATAACCCACCCCGCAACACGGATTATCTGGCTTTGAGGAAAGCCGGAATATGAGCGGCCTCACGCGGTCCCACGGTTACCGTCCAATCGGGCAGCTCCTCTTCCATTTCACCGACAATGGCGGCGGCATAACCGGGAATAATAATCTCGGTATGCTTGATTTTATCTTTAATGCCGCTCTTGTTGATGAACATGCCGACGTCATCGCCGGCGAATTTCCCGGCGGCCCAGGCCGTTAAAACGGAGAGGCCCTCGGTGTCCTTTACCAGCAGCCATGCCGGAACCTTGCTGCCTTCAATCTCTCCTGACACCACGAAATAAGTCAGCGCAAAGTTGGTGGTGATCAGAACCGGCGAATTCTCATCCGGCTTGCCGATCTCATAGATGCCCTCTTCCATGGTCATTGGCCGCTGCGGGTCCGTGTAGATGTTGAGCCGTTCCAGCAGCAGGGGAAAGAGGGTTTCCGACGTGAAATCCGAAAGCACGGTGATGGCGCCATACTTGGCAATAAACATGGCGGCAAGCAAGGTCTCGATCTCCAGGTTGGAAGCCATCTCGCAGGGGAAGGCAATGGTGGGAAAACCGAGGGAGCGGTTTCCGCCCTTCAAGGCTGCCCGCCGGATGGCCACCTGGTCTTCAAAGGCCTGCTTGGGTTCCCGGGAGCCCGAGTCAATGACCAGGCGTTTGAGGCCCATGCCGACGAGTTTATCCGTCAGGGGAGTCAGGTTTTCAACCGAATCCGCCTTGACTGCCAGGGGCAGATCTTTTTCCTTGGCCAGGTTGCCGAAATCATCCACTGTCTTATCAGTGGCGGCATAAATAAGGGGCTGCTTGAAGGCGCAGGCCTCAACACCCGCCTTCATTACATCGGTGTCCTCAGACATCAGGATCACGTTGAATTCCGAAGTTTCGGCAATGGTTTTCGCGACCCTGGCAAAGGCGTCCTTGTCGCCGTTAACATCCGCAACAGCCACCATTTCCGGGCGCATGTTAAAGCCCACGCGCTCAAACTGAAACGCGTTCCAGGTTTTCAGCTTTGCCTTCAGGTCCTCATCCGAAATATCAGAGCCGACCCTGGCAGAAATCACTGTCTGGTTGTAAAAAGTTTTTTCATGCCGATACAACACGGTTTCTCCACCAACCGTGCGCTTGCGTACCCCTTTTCCGATCTGCACCGGCAGAATCGGGGGCGCAGAGGCTTCCGCCAGTTGTTCCCGCGCTTCATCCGAAACATAGGGGCAGGCGTCGAGTTCCGCCTTGCCGGAAGCCAGCTGCATGGCAAAAGCAAGGCATGTGGGAGCCCCGCACTCCTTGCAGTTGGTCTGCGGAAGAAGCTTGAATATCTGAATACCGGTTAATGCCATTTTTATCTCCTTATTTCTTCAATCAAATTCAGTCTTCACCAGCACATTCAATTCGGGTAAAAGCGGGATACCGGGGTATGCCCCGATATCCCGCCAGGCTGTTTTCCTTATCAACCGACGATGGAGTCAAGCTTCGTTGCCGGATGGCCTTTTTCCTGAAGGAACGGCAGGACTTCTTCTTCCGTGGTGCCAACGGTCTCATCGGCGATTTTGTCATAGAGGTCCGGAACGCCCAGTTCCTTTGCCCGCATGTCGATCTTGTCTTTCAGCTCTTCCTTGAGCATCTTGGGCATCCAGACGATCCGCAGCAGCCCGCCTTCATCCATGTCTGTCGGCCCGTCGCCGCGGATGAATTTGCGCTGAATGGTGTTGAACTTGGAGTGACCCACAAAACCCGGTGAAGTCGCGCCACCGCCCATGACACCGGCCAGGGTGGTGAACTTCATCCCGCAGGGGGTCTCCCCGCTGTATTCCCGGTTGACCGTCATAACGCCGTTGCAGGTCGGCAGCACCGCGGCGATGCATTCGCAGCAGCCGCAGGTGGTCATGGGATCATGAACGATGGAGTAGAAGTTATAGTGATCCACCGCACCGCGGGAGGCCTTGTATACGAACTCGTTGACCCCTTTCCACTGGCCCAGCCGGGCATCAATGGTCTCGCCCTTCTGGATCGGCTGGTTGGGGCCGGTGGGGTTGATCTCGTAGGAGGCCTTGCAGTCCATCCAGTTGTAGGCGCCGCAAAGGCCGGTCCGCTCGGGACTGACCGAGCAGACATGGTTGGGGGCAAAGGACTGGCAGAGGGTGCAGGAGTAGTAAGTTTCCACATCCTCGTCCTTCATGTTCTCCACCCGTTCGTCACGCTGCTTGTATTCCCCGCGGGCCCTTTCGGTCAGTTTGTCCACATCCTCCTTGTTGGTGTAGAGTGTCACCTGGACTTTGTCCAGCACCTTCCCGAAATCCTGGTGCATCTTGGCATGCAGCACCACCCCGATATCCTTTAAGGTAAAGCCTTTCTCAATGGCCGCCTTGCTCACCCGGACCCAGGAGATGTCGCGCTGCCCGATGTGCATGACGCCCTGGATATAGTTGATCAGGTGGTGGATCTGGCGCTCCAGGATCGGCTCAAAGTCGGCCTGGAATTCCCGGCCGGCGATCTGCACGTAAATACCCAGCGGCAGGGTTTCGCCTTCCTTGATATCCGTGACATCCTTGCCCACCACCTCGACCTTGCCGTCCTCGATATCCTTCATATCCGCCATTTTGGCCAACTCGGTGCACTGGGTCTTGCCGCCGCCCATCTGCGAGTGCAGGTCTTTTCCGCGAACCCGCTCGCCCTCGTAGGCCGGGCCGAAGGCACAGGGGATGTCAATCTCCGATACCTGAACCTTCAGGCCCCGGACCTCGACCGAGCGCTGCACGATTTCATCATGGGGCACGTTGGCCACAACATGCTCATAGGTGCAGATACCGGTGGGCAGAATCTCCGGAATGTCCGTGTCCGCCAGCGTGGGGAAACCCCAGTTGACGCATCCGGCCGCTGCAACGCCCCACTCGGTGCCGATATCGCCAAGTGCGTTAACAAAGGCAAAGATCCGGTCCTTGTTGTATTTGAGGATCTTTTTGTAGTCGCCCGGCTGCAGGCCGCCGAATGCCATGGCTGCGCGGTTGGCAAAGCCAAGGGCGAATACGGCTGAAGAAATATCCGGTCCGAAGGGCACGATCCGGGTGTTCCAGCCGATCTGCACATCTTCCTTGATCAACTGGTCGATAACCGATGTGCCGTGGTGCTGGGCGGCGCAGAAAATGTAGAGATTGCGCTTCTGGTAGTCTTCCACGATCATCTTTGCGGTTGCCGTATCCGGGGCGGCGCCGACAATGGCGGCGAAACCGGGTGCGGAGCCGTCAACAAACTCCACGCCGCGTTTTCTAAGAACAACATCGTCCGCGGGTCCAAGCCATTTCTTGCCGTTTTCCAGATCCGGGTCTTCATAGGGATAGTAAAAATCCGGCTCCCGGACGATTCTCATGGCTTCCTTGATTTCATAGGCAAGAATCGCCGCCATTCCGGCATCCAGAAGGGGGCCCAGATAGGGCAGGTGATGCCGCCCTTTGATATGCGGGGGCAAAAGCTTCTTGGCAAATTCCAGGGGTGCCCGCATGTCCTCCAGGGTTTCCACCTTCAAGCCGGTCAAAGAGTAAATCACCGGCAGAAAATACCCGGTATTGGGAAACTGGACCGGGGTATCCGCGCTGTAGCTCTCCAGCATGCGCTCATATTCGCCTTCAACCGAAGACACAACCTTGTAGCCGCCCTGAATGGCAGCAAATGCTACTAACTTAGACATATATCCTTCCTCCTTCGTTGAGGATTTTTAATTTCATGCACAATTTTTCAATCAGGCCTCAAGCTGCTGCCGATCGGCCATATCCATCAGGACGCGCTCCCGGGCCTTGTCAATGCCAAGGGCTTTGCGCTTCTTGTCGATATGGGCAATCATTTTATGCGCGTGCTTGATCGGGTCCGCCTCAAAATCCCACATACCGCCGTAGAGTTTCTCATATTCCTTGAACAGGTAGTCCTGGAATACCGGAGCACCGGATGTCGGGAAGGTGACACCGAAAACCGTGTAAACACCGGAGGAGACAAAGTAATGGCCGATGCTGACTGCCTTTTCACTCATCCATTCCGGTGCGCTGCCGGCTGCCGGGAGATCCGAGATATCATCACCCAAACCACCTGCTTTGACCACTTCGGTGGCGGCCAGCAGGATCCGGCTGTTGTCCACGCATGAACCCACATGGAGAACAGGCGGGATGCCAACGGTTTCACAGACTTCGGTAAGCCCCGGGCCGCAAAAAACACCTGCGGATTCAGGTGTCAAAAGGCCTTCCATGGCGCAGGCAATGCCGTTGCAGCCGGTGGTCAGAACAATCACATCGTTTTTGATCAGCTCTTTGACCACCTGGATATGGCCTTCATTGTGGCGGGTTCGCGCGTTGTTGCAGCCCACCACGCCCGCAATGCCGCGGATGCGGCCGTTGATAATGTTGTCATTCAATGTGTAGTATGTGCCCCGGAACGTTCCGCCCAGGTGATACTGGATGGATTCCACGCCAAAGCCGGCCACCTGGGTGGCTTTTTGCTTGGGAATCATGACTTCGGCGCCGCGGTTTTGAAAGTTGTCGATAGCCATTTTGACAATGCGTTTGGCATCATCCATGGCATGGTGCTCGTCAAACTCGATGTGGATAACGCTGTTCTGCTCCATACGGGCGATCGGGTGGGTGGTGATCAGCTTGGTGTGGAAACATTCGGCCACGTTGGCAACATTCTGGAAGATGCACTGGATATCAACGACCATGGCGTCGCAGGCGCCGGTGATAATGGCCAGTTCCTGCTGCAGGAAGGTGCCTGCCGGGGGAATACCGTGCCGTTGCAGAAGCTCATTGGCCGTGCAGCAAATGCCGCCCAGCTGAATGCCCTTGGCGCCTTTTTCCTTGGCATAATTGAGCATTTCCTCGGACTGTGACGCCGCCACAATCATTTCCGACAGAATCGGTTCATGGCCGTGAACGATGATATTAACATGATCTTCCTTCATAATCCCCAGGTTGGCTTCAGACTGCAGGGGATATGGGGTGCCGAACAGTATGTCCTGGAGGTCAGTAGCCAGCATGGAGCCGCCCCAGCCGTCTGCAATAGCAGCCCGGGACCCCTGTTTGATCAGGTTTTTATAATCCTGGTCCACACCGATATGCGTCCGGTGCATGATTTCAACAATCTCCCGATCAATGTTTCTAGGAATAACACCCTGCTTTTTCCATTTTTCATAAAGCGGTGCGGGTGCGCGTTTGGCATAAATGAGCTCGCCCTCCGCTTTTCCCCATTCAGCTAAGGCAACTTCCCCCGTTTCAATGGCTATTTCATCAATATCACGGTCCTTGACTTCCCCATCGACCTCAATTGTGGTTTCAATACCAAGCGCCTCCGCCACTGCTTTGAGTTTGATGGGATCTTTAATCTTATAATCCTCGTTTTCTTTTCTAGCGGCCGACAAGAAAACTTCCGCAACGCCCCTTCCGTGATCGGAGTGGGCGGCGGCGCCGCCGGCGATCATACGAATAAAGTTGCGGGCAGCGATGGTATTGGCGGTGGCTCCACAAATACCTTTACGGGTGTCCTCGCCCTCTATGCCGCTTTTGGGCAGCGGCAAGCGGCAGGGTCCCATCGCACAGTTTTTGCAGCACGTACCCTGAGAACCGATATTACACGGTTTCAAATTCTCCGCCCGATCAAAACAGGTATCAATGCCAAGTTCCTGGGCCCGGGCGATCATCTGCTGCGATGCCGGATCAATGGTCGCCTGCATCGGGTCGGCTACTTTAGCCTTTTTCTCTTTGCTTGCTTTTTCTTCTGCCATCAGAGGTTCCTCCTCTTGTTTTCTGTTTCGGTAAAAAGTCCTGGCAAAAGCACGGGTAGAGACTTTTTACCTTATATTTTCAATGCTTCATATATGCTTATGCGCGCCGATGCACCCGGTCCAACAGCTCAACGATCTTTTCAAGCTCGGACTTCTGATCGGCCGCAGGTGTTTTGGGGACCGCTTCAGCGGAATGCTGGCTTTCGCGTTTTTTCGCCAACTCTTCACGCTCTTTTGCCCGCTTCTCCCGTATGGCCTGCTCCTCTGCCTCGACTTTGGCCGCCTCCTCGGCTTTCTTCTTCTTCTCAGCCTCTTCTTCGGCCTTTTTCCTGGCAGCCGCATCCTCAGCCTTTTTCTTCTCTGCCTCTTCGGCTTTCTTCTTGGCGTCCGCCTCGGCCTTTGCCTTGGCTTCTTCCTCGGCCTTGGCTTTGGCTTCGGCTTCAGCGGCTTCCTGCTCCTTGGTCTTGGCCGGCTCTTCGGCCTTGGGCTTGGCCTCGGCTGCCGGTTTTTCCTCTTTCTTGGGAGCTTCCTTCTTGGGGGCGGCTTCCTTCTTGGCTGCCGGCTTTTCCTCTTTCTTGGGGGCTTCCTTCTTCGGGGCGGCCGCTTTCTTGGCCGCGGGCTTGGCTTTTTCTTCCTCGATGGTCAAATCCGGCTCCGGCGACATGGCGTCAAAGTCAATATTGGCATCCTGGAGCTGTTTTTGAATCGGGGCAATATCCTTGGCGCTGCCGCCGTCGATCATCAGGTCAATGAAGGCCTTGACGGTCCGGACCGCTTCGGGATGCCTCAGGATAAGGATGTCGGAACCGGCAACCAGGTAGGTGACCGCGCCCACGATTTCCATCATGATATCGCGGCGCTCCGGGTCACCCAGCTCCGGTGCGCTTTCAGCCGTGTCCTTGGCCTCTTTGCACCGCCAGACCTCGTTGCCCAGGTTGTTGATAATCGGCAGCTGCAGCTTGTCATCCCCCTGGGTCATGGCTGCGAGAATCAGCCGCTCCATAACCGAGAAGGAATATTCCATTCCGTATCCCAGGCCGCCGGTGGTGGGATCGATCAGCATGCGCTCGGTCGGCAGCCCCAGGTTTTCAAGCAGAATATTGACCTGCTTGGCCAGGTTGACGTCAATCGGGGATGAGGCAATGACCGTATGGCCATAACCCAGGGCGCTGGCCCCGATGCCCTTGTGGTTGGCCTCTTCCACGGGGCCGAGGGTCAGGTTTTCCCCGTCAAAGGACTCGGAAACCTTCTTTAATACTTCCTCGTCTTTCTGGTTGTTGGCCGTGCCCCACAGCACCAGCGGCACATTAATGGCGCCCAGGACGGACTTGACGGTTTTGACCACGTCTTCCGGGCTGGCATCCGTATCGTTGGGATCCGTGCTTTTCAGCTGCAGCACGATGATGTCCGCCCCATACTCCTCCACACATTTCTTGGCCCAGGCAGCAGGGTCTGCGAGGACATCCTTGAACGGCGCCTTGGCGGCTTCCGGCCAGTCATCCGGCTCCATGTCCCAGACCTCCATTGCAACCTTGGGCTTGTTGGGCATATCGCCTTCAAACAAATAAAACGGAAAACAGGTGCTTCCGCCGACGGTCATCGCCTTGTCGCCCTTACCGATCGTAATCGGTTTTATGCTTCCTGCATAAGTTTCTTTCACGATTTCAAAGCCCAATGTAACCTCCTTTTAATCAACCGAATCATCGTTAATTATATAAACCTTTACCCAAACCCTTCATAATCCCAAAAACCTGCCTTCTCCGCTAACATCCCTTTCTCATTAACGATATTGTCGCATCACCACAAGCAAATCCTTTTATAACAAAAAGATTTTATTTAATAATAAAAATTTTGGTTTGTCAATAATAAGGGGAATAAATTTTATTATTTTTGCAGCACCCGGGGCCCGGGGTGCTGCAAAAAAAGGACAACCACCCGTCAGTTGTGTTTCTGCCTTTCTTCCAGGCGGGCTTTCAATGACGGGAACAGGTCCAGATCCGTATGCGGCAGAAACATGGCGGCCATGAAATTGTCCATGAAGGAGCCGGTCTCTGAGAGCTCAAAATTGGTCATCCGGGAGAGCGTATCCGTGACATCGCTGCGGATGCGGTTGGTCAGCGCGCTCATGCGGGCCCCGAGCAAAGACCCGTTTCCAATGAATACGACCTTTTCCGGATCGATCTCCGGGAGGAGGCCGATCGCCATGGTCTTTTCAAGATCGATATAGCTGCCGAATCCGCCGGACATGATAATCCGGTCGATGTCCTGGATGCTCAGCCCGATCTCTTTGAGCAGGGTCATGCATCCGGCGTACATGGCCCCCTTGGCCCGGATCAGGTTGTCAATATCAATCTCGGTCAACACCACATCCCGGTCAATGCTGGTTACATCCGCCCATGCCAGCACATACTCGTGGCCATCCTCGCATTCCCGGATCCGCGGGGTGTCGAGATCCGTGTTGAACTTGCCCCGGTTGTCGATAATGCCCATCTCGAACATGGTGGCCACGGCCGTGATCAAGCCGCTGCCGCATATCCCCTTGGGCCGCTCATTGCCGATTGTGATATTCATGGGCTCAAGCGTTATCGGATCGATGGAGAAGTCCTCAATGGCCCCTTTGGCAGCCCGCATGCCCAGTTTGATGCCCCCGCCCTCAAATGCCGGACCTGCGGAGCCGGCCGCACAGACCAGCCAGTCCTTGTTCCCGATAACGATCTCCGCATTGGTACCGATGTCCATGTAAAGCGTCAGTTCTTCTTCATGGGCCATTCCTGAGCCCATCACGCCGGCAACGATATCGCCGCCCACGTAACTGGACACCTGGGGATAGACCAGGGCGGTCACGTGCTCGGGCAGCTTCAATCCGATATCAGCCGCCCGGAACGACGGATAGAGGGTGGCGGCGGGAACAAATGGCGATCGCCGGATATAGCGCGGGTTGATTTTCAAAAACAGCTGCGTCATGGTGGTGTTGCCCGCCAGGGTGATGGTCGAGACTTCATCCGGGTTTATTCCGGAGCGCTTGACAATTTTTTCAATAACGCCGTTGATGGTCTCGATCACCTTCTGATGAAGGACCTCCAGGCCGTCTCCCTTCTCCGCGTAAACAATCCGGGTAATGATATCCTCGCCGTAGCTCATCTGGGCATTGAAATCCCCGTACTGGGCCAGCACCGCCCCTGAAATCAGATCCACCATCTGCCCGTAAACCGTCGTGGTGCCGATATCAACGGCAATGGCATAATTGCAGTCCGTGGTGTCGCCGGCTTCAATGTTGATGATGCGGTTTTTTCCCTCGGGGCGAACCGGCCGGGCGATGTTTACCGTAACGTTGAAATCCGCTTCCCGCAGGACATCCGGGATTTTTCGAATCACTGACAGATCGAACTCAAGACGGTGTTCGCCGTGCGTGTTTCTCAGATTCTGCACGATGCGCGAAACATCGGCCACATTGTCATCATTGCTGGGCTCCGGCAACTGCAAAAACTTTTTCTCCACCGGCGGGACAAACAGGCCCTTTTCCTTCAGATCATCCAGGTTGATCTCCCGGATTTTAGCAGTGCGCCGGGGCGTGGAAAGCCGGTTCAGGACGCTCACATCAATTGAGGACTCCACCGGGATGCGAACTTTCAAATCACTTTTTACCCTGGACATACAGGCCAGCCGATACCCCTTTTCCACATCCTCCTGGCTGAGTTTTTCCGTGATGCCGCCTTCGATCTCGCCCTCTTCAATCTGAACCCGGCACTTGCCGCACACGCCTTCGCCCCCGCAGGAAGCATTGATATGGACGCCCGCCTCCATGGCCGCCCGAATCAAAGATTCGCCGGCTTCCACTTCGACTTCCTTATCATGGGGTAAAAACAAAACCTTATACGTATCCATAGCCATCACCTAAACCTTTCTTAAATTTTTTATGAGCATATGTTAAAAAAAAACAAAATTCAACCATGATCCAAACAGGCCGGACAATTTTTCCTCGGCCCCCCTGGCAGGCTGCCCCGGGACGGCTCCGGGAGAAGTCAAAGGGTTTCATACCATCGCCGGAGCCGGCGCAGAACCCCGAACAAGACCGCCAGCACCGCCAGTGTGGCCCCGAAGAGCCACAGGTTCATGTCAGCCGTGGATTTTCCAAGGACAACAAAAGGAACCGACAATGTCCCCTGAACCGCCCAGTTCATCCCCACGCAATAACGAAACGGGGCCCCTGTCAGGGGCAGCGCATAATTCTTGGCGGCATAGGGGAGAAGCGGTACGGCCAGAAACAGAAAGCTGAACAGGGCCATTTTTTCCTCAGGAATTTCCGGGATATTGAAGTTCCGGCGGTTTATCAGATAATTGCGGATCGGCTGCCGTATGCTGCGGGCAATCCCGTAGGCGACCAACAGATGAAACGGCATGATCAGCGCCAGCAAAAGAACGCCCCAGCCGATGCCGAACTTGATGCCCAGCACAAAAATGAAAAGGCTAAGCGGCGCTCCCACCAGTGGAAGCAGCAGCATCAGAATAATAAAGAGCCAGGTAGGCGTGTTCCGATTGATTAATGCGGTGGCCTGCTCGATGAGATCCAGCCGTACCAGTCCATAGAACCCCAGAACGCCGATAGCCACAAGCGCTATCAGGAGGGAGGCGGCAACCCACCGGTTCCGCAGCAGCCTTTTTTCACCGGAAATTGTCATGTCTTTCTCATAAGGGGGTGGAGGCAGCGGCTCCTGAATGCAAAGGCCCGTGCAATGACTTCGGGGCTATTCATCGCCCGATGCGCCGGGGGGGGCTTGAACCGTCTGCACAAAAGCGGCGGCCTTCTGCGACAAAAGCTCCCATTCCGCCTTAACCGAGCGCTGAAGGCTTTCCCAGGGGATAATGGCCTCCGGGAAAAGGTTGGCAATCGTATCCTCACCGATTTTCGAGGTCAGAATGTGCTCATACAGGCGGCTCATTTTCCGGGCGCTGTTTTGCCGGGAAAAGGTTTCGGCGGTTTCCGTGGCGCCACATCGCCAGTGACCGGGCGCGGTGCCGTCCTTTGACTCCTGAAAGCAGACGGTTATTGCCTCGGCAAAAGCTTTTTCCCCGGCCGAGGCCTCCAGCAGGCGGCCGTTGGCCCCGTCTGCGACCACCTCCCGGGCGCCCGGCGCGTCCAGGGCGATCACCGGGGTTCCCGAAGCCATGGCCTCCGCCAGCACCATGCCCTGGGTTTCGGATCTGGAGGCAAAGACGAACAGGTCCATTGCCTGATAGGCGTCGCGCAAATTCTCACCTGTCTGCTTTCCCGCCATCACCACTCTTTCGGAAAGACCGGCCTTTTCAAAAACCTTCTCCATGTCTTTGCCGCTCGGGCCGCCGCCCACCACCAGAAACCATAAGCGGCGATCCGCCTTCATGGCCCTGGCCACGGCCCCGGCAAGATAGTTCAGATTCTTCTCCGGCGCCAGCCTTCCCAGATGACCGAGGAGCGGCGCATCCCCCGGAATCCCGAATTCCTTTCGGAAGCGCCTGCCGTCGCCGCTGCTGAAAAAATCCAGATCAATGCCCGTGGGGATCACCTCAACAGGCCGCTGAACGCCCCGTTTAGTCAAAATATCGGCAATACTGGCGGACGGCGCCACCACCTGGGAACAAAGATTGGCGTACAAAGTGGCCAGCTTGACGGCAAAGCGCTTCATGGCCGGAGAATTCGGGGACACATAATGGGTATACTGTTCATAAAGGGTATGGTGGGTAAACACCAGGGGCACATTCTCCCGGTAAGCCGTTCTCATGGCGGAGTCACCCATCAAAAAAGGATGATGGCTGTGGATAATATCCGGTTCGAAAGCCTCGATTTGCTCGTTGATAATAAAAGGAAGCGGCAGGCGGATCGAAAAGTCGCTTCCATTGAAATTCTGTATGGCGGGCACCCGCAGTACCTTGTCCGCATCCTCTCCCGGCTGGCGGTCAGGAAATGTGGGAGCCACGACAAGAACCCGGTGCCCGGTTTTTCTCAAGTCCTCGGTGAAATTGGCCACTGATCGGGCCACGCCTCCCACATGGGGAAGGTAGGTATTGGTGAACATGCAGATATTCATTGGTTTTGCTTCTCCAGCACAAAATGCTGACGCGAAAAGTCCGTTTCCCGGTGCCAGTGATAGCCCGGAACAGCCAGCAGAATCTCATCCGGCAGCCTTCCGTTCTGTTTCCATTGGATCTCCAGGCAGACTTCCAGTCCGGCTTCGACGGGCACGCAGCTCACCGTTACACCCCCGAATGGCGTCGGCGTGGGCCCAAAACCGATGGACCGCCCCGGTTCCAGCCACTCCGGAAATATGCCGGAACCAATCACCAGGGTGCCTCCTTCCTCGCGGACAAACAGATTGCGGATCATCATGATCCATTCCGCGGCCGCCCACCCATGCTGGCCGTCGCCCATGCAGCCGCCGCCGGTAATCGGATGAATGGCTTCCGGCCACTGGCCGGTAGCCGAGGCCATATCGGCGGAAACCCGGATCAACCCGCGGTATCGTTCATCATGGCGGCGCAGCAGGGTCTGGGCAATGTCCAGGGTCAGGTATATATTGCTGCCGGAATGAATCATGTCCTGGAAAAATGCGCCCTTGTAAAAGCAGTTGGCCATCAGAAACTCAAGGGTACGGGCAATGCGCGCATCCATTGGCGCCGTCAGCTGAAGCGGATAATCGGCCACCATAGACCCGATGGCGCCCGCATCCATTCGGCGGTACGGGCTGGCGGGGATCCCGCCGCGGCTGCGGGTGTCCGGATTGGCGGCAATGCTTTTAAATATGGCCGCCTCAAAGTCCTCGGCTTCCGCCGCAATATCCCCCGAGCGACGGGAGCCCACGCCGGAGGCCGTTCTTTCGGCCGCCCTCAGGCCGGCCAGCCCCCAGAAATCATCCCAGTAATAATAATCATTGGGGCCCAGATGCTCGGCACTGAATCCCGCAGGGAAAAGCCCGGCATGAGGAACCGGCTTGTCCCGACAGCAACGCTTGTTCTTGATCCATTGCACCCCTTTGAATATGGCGCGCAGCCACCGGTTGTTGGGGTATTGCCCGGAAAGCCGCAGGTAGCGCTCCATAATCCAGAGCACCTGGCCGTTTGAATCCCATTCGCCTTCCTGGGACTGGAAATAGCCGGTCACCTTCTGAAGGGCCGGGAAAGTGTCCAGGATCCGGTAGGCCCGCTCCATGCCCCCGACTGCCATCAAAGCATTGAGCATGAGGCAGGCATCCCGGAACCAGAAGCGTTTATAGGTATAGGGGCCGGGCACAATCTCCCGGGCGGATAGCAAAAACAGGGTCCTCACCGCGGCATCATAAAGGAATTGGATTTTTTCATCAGCCACGTCCAGCCCGGCAGTGCCGGCAAGACAGTTCTGCCAGGCAGCCTCCGAAGGCCCGGCAGCAAACAGCTGCCGCCGCGGGAGTTCGCTTTCAAGTGTCATGCGCAGATGGGTGGAGCGGTTCTCGGCTTCAGCCACCGGGAACAGGGCGGCGGCAGTGGCCATCCCCACCCGGCACGTGTTCCCGTGCTGCCGGGCAGGCTCCCCGAGCCGATGAATCACATCCCCCCCGTCATAATTGGAAAAAAGGATCTGCTCGGGGGCTTCCCCAAATCGCAGCATGGACCGGCCGTTGACCAGCCAGCCGGAACCGGAGGCATCGGTGGCCACTTTTTCGATGAACTGAATGCCCTCCGGGTTATAAGGCCGCAGGGCCACCACCAGGGAGCCGGGTGTCTCCGAAGTTGCCGTCACCCGCATGTGAAGCTCCGGGATTTTTTTTGCCGCCTCCAGCCAGACGGCCGATTGAATGGCCATGCCGTCTTTTCGGGCAATGGTGTGCACGCATAGATTGGGATCCAGCTGCCAATACTGCTCAACCGTGTCCAGACGGGAAGGCAGGAGGAATTTTTCGTCCGCTGTCCTGAACCAGAAATCAATGGACCAGCCATCATAGAGCGGCGTCACCAGCCCCCGGGGATCAACAATGGGGTAGACCGGCAGGTCGGGCTGCCCCACGGCCGTCCAGTTTCTGTGGGTGAGGTTGACATGGCTGAATGAAAAGGCCCGGGGGATGAACGAATGATCCGCCGGGTTGAACTGCCGCTCCACCCAGTAGGGCCACACCCAGTCCAGGTTGTGCTGGATGGCCTTGGTATTGATCAGCCCTCTGGCGTGAAACAAAATCCCCGCACGCAGGAGCTCAATGGGCTCCTGAACCTCGGAGGGCTGGGAAAAGCGCCTCAGCCTGGCCAGAAAAGTGATCGGATCAATAACCCCGTAAGCCCGGGCCGCCCGTTTGGTTATAAATCGCCATGGAATCCAGTGCATAAACATTTCAATCAGTCAGGTGCCGAGCCCGGGCCGTGTCTTTCACCAGCAGCCGACCCGCCGCTCGACCGGTTTTTCCAATTAAAATAATCCCTAAACCGTGCATTTCAAAATTTTTATTTCTTTGTTTGAATTACTTACAGATAGGGAGGCGGCCGGCGGAACGGTATCCGGGAACTAACCCGAGCCGGTGAGCCGGCCGGTCTTTTCCGCATTGTTGCGACGGCGCCTCGGAAACTTCAGGTAAGGGATAATGGCCTGGTTCTTCTCCCCCCAGGTGCCGTCATAGGTCAGGGCAACCACGGGGATGCCGGTGTGGGCCTCGATCTCCGATGCCATGGCTTCGGTGACCAGCGAGGGGCAGCAAAGCGCCGGGCTGGTTTGAATAAACAGGGAAAGATCCGGATGATGGCGGGAGAGATAATAAATTTTCAGGATATTGTCCATGGATTCACCGGTCTGCTCGGCGATCATGCGGTACGGCCGCAGAACTTTTTCCGGCGGCGTGTCGTAATCCATCTCCGGTTCATTTAAAATGCGGTTGAAATAGCGGAAATAGGTTTTTTCCATGTGAGCCAGCCACGCCAGGAGGGTTCTGGAGCGGATCGCCTCAAGGTACCGTCCCTCGGTGAACCATTTGCGGAAATAACTGCGGGCCACCATTTTCGCGTAATCCGTATAAGGCGTGGTGATGGCCTCGCCTCCGCAGGCCTCGATAAAATGCAGCAGGTCCTGGTTCATCACCGGGTTGTCCCGGACAAACAGATCGCCGAAAATAGCCGCCTTGGGGCGGGTTTCACGCTGGATCGGCACCTGGTCGAACAGGGCCACCGCTTTGGCAACCGCCTCCTCTTTGTCCGTTTTCCCTGAAAAGGCGGGGGCCAAAATTTCAAGGGCCTCATCGACAGCCTTGTCCGTTGCCCCGGAGACCGTTTCATAAGGGCGTATTTTACAGCCCATGCGCCTTAACAGTCCGCCGAACATGAATGCAAAATACGTGTTGATCGCCGCGCGAAGCGAAATGTCGGTAAATGTCAGGGGGCCGGTATAAACACCGGTCTGCCGGATGGCCGGGGAAAAAGAGCTGAGCATCTGTTTCAACTCATAGCTGTAAACGCCCAGGTGACAGGCAATGTCTGATTTTCCCATCCAGAGCAGCGTCTTTGCCGGATCCAGGTCATGGGCATGCAAATGGTCGATATAGCCTTTCACAATCACGTTGGCGGGAATGCATTGGCCGCTGTTCAGGCCCATGCTTTGCTGGACCATATCCGGCCTCAGATCCATCAGCTGCGTGTCAATACCCTCGCGATTCAGGTTCTCCACCAGAAGTCGGCAGGTCAGCGGGTCCCAGTTCGGCAGCACCAGTGTTCTGCCGGAAGGGGAGGGGTTGGGTGCCGGGTTGACCTGCGAGAGTGCGGCCGGAGCATGGGCCCGGCGCTGGCGGCCATGAAGGTCCCTGTGATTGCGAAATGCCCGGATGGCTGCTTCAATCCGGGTTTCATAGCCCACGTTGGAATCATGCTCGTCGAGTTCCAGCATCAGATAGGGTTTCTGCCAGGCGGCCATGATATCCTTTATCACGCCTTTGACAAAGGCGTCCGGCGCGCACTTGAAAGAGGTGATAAACACCGGGTAAAGCCCCCGCGTCTGGGCCGCTGTCATGGCCGCAGAAATTATTTGCGCGGCATAATGCCAGTGGACCTCGTCTAACAGGGGTTTGATTTCGGGGTGCAGTTCCCGGCTCTCATCTGTTATCATGTCCTGAAAAAACGTCTTGACCCCGAAGGCGGCAAAAATTGAGGGGATGCCCTTGTTCATGGATGGCGAAAGCACCGTGTAGGGCCGTCCCAGCAAAACGACACGGATATCATCCGTCGAGGCCGCTTCCGACTCATAGGTCTGCCGGAGGTTTTCAAGCGCCGCCGCTTTTTCCGCAAATGCACTTTCAAACGCTTTGGCCACTTCAAAAAAATTGATCCGCCGCCGGGCAACCCGCTTCAACATCCAGAAAAGCTGGGTGCGCCCATGCAGACTGCTGTAGATATATTTCACCACGGGCATGAGGAAACGCTCGCTGTCGCCGCCGATGGCCGAGACCAGGGAGGGCACAAACTGCGAATAATAACAATACTGCCGACGGGAAGGCATGCCCTTCTCCCGGTTATCAAGATAATAAGGCATGAAAATATAATCCGCCCGATCCAGCAGATACTTCACATGGCCATGCAATTCCGATATCGGGGCGCAGAACTCGGCCCCGGCATGCCTTTTCCCCGTCTTGACCGCATCCTTGCAGGACTGACTGGTAACGGTGCGGATACCGAACCAGTCAAAAAATTTCTGCCAGCATTGAACATCCTCATACAGGTAAAGCGCCGCGGGGATCCCGACCACGGGCCCCGTGGCTCCGGAATTTTCGGGATTAAAGGCAAAAGCGCGGTTGCGGGTCCGAACAAGGTCAAAACCGGAGGTGTTGTTGTTCACAAAATGCCGGGTATCGTAATCCCGGCCGCATAAAAAGCCGAAGGCCACCGGCCCGTCAGCCATTTCCGCAATCGTGATCTTGCAGTGATTCGTGCAAAAATCACAGACTTCCGAGCGGACCGGGATGTCCTGCCGGTGGATGCCGATGCCGCGGAAATCCGATTCGCTCACCCCTTCGTCCGCCAATTGGAGGGCAACCCCCATGGCGCCGGTTAAATGGCAGAACCGGGAAACCAGAATCGGCTTCTGCAATTTCTGTTCAAAGGCCGCCACCAGGGCCCTGTTTTTGGCTGTTGCCCCCTGGAAAAAGATGACCTCGCCAATGCCCTGCTCTTCGGCCACCTTGCTCAGGTAATTTTCACGCACCGAATGCAGGGCCGCGGCCAGAACTTCGTCCACGCTGTAGCCGCGGCTCAGGTAATAATTGATGTCGCGCTCCATAAAGACCGTGCACCGGTCGTTGGCCAGCGGGGAAGCCACTTTTTCGGCGCGGGCGGCATACTCGGAGAGGGGGCAGCCCAGTTTCTGGGCCTGCTCCTCGATAAAGCTGCCGGTTCCGGCCGCGCACACCGTGTTCATGATCGATCGGGTGACCCGCCCCTCCTGCAGGGTGGTGAACTTGGAATCCTGCCCCCCGATCTCGATGATGGTGTCCACCGCGGGGTTCAATTCGCAGGCGGCCCTGGCATGGGCCGTGATTTCATCGATTACCAGGTCCGCGCGGATAATGCGCCCGACGAATTTGCGGCCGGAACCGGTGGTGCCGGCGCCCAGAATTCGAAGCCGCAAATGCTGCCTTTGGATCAAATCATCCATTGCAGCGAGCACACTGCGCATGGAATCCACCGGCCGCCCGGCGGTTTTGGTATAAAAACCGGCGATAACGGTTTTCTCCGGGCAAAGCCAGACCGCCTTGGTGCTGGTGGAACCGATATCGATGCCAAGATATACGGACAGGGCCGGATTCTTTGCCAGGTCTTCGTAAACATCGACTTCCACGGTGTTCTGATACCTGTCCGAGGAAACGGCGAAGTCATACTTCAGCAGGCTCTCGAAATCCGGAAAAGAACTGTATTTAAGCTGCAGGGGCGGATTGACGCATTGCCTCGCGCTCTGCTCCGAGACAAGCAGGTCAGGGGCTTCGCGGAAGCGGCCGCATCGGTGGGCCGCGCCTTCATCCAGCAGGTGATACGCCGCACCGAGAGCCTCGTAGCAGTGAGACAGCTCATCAACAATCAACCGGGCACCGGTCAATTCCCTGACATGGTCGGCAACCGCCTTGTTCCGGGACACCCCGCCGCAGAAAACCAGCGGCGCGTCAGGCTGATCCTTGTAAAACAAGGTGTCGGCCAGATTTTTGGCAAGCCCCCGGCAAAGGCCCTCACTGATCTCAGCCAGGCCATAGCCTTCCTGCTGGGCATGAATGAGATCCGTTTTGGCAAATACCGCACAACGGGTGGCAATCCGGGGAACGCGATCCCGGTTGGCGGAGGCGATTTCGCTGAGTTCCGCGATCCCGGAGAGGTTCAAGCGGTTTGCCTGCTGATCCAAAAAGCTCCCCGTACCTGCGGCACAGGACGTGTTGGTGCGACTGCCGGCATACTCACCATTTTCGTCAAAGCAGATCAGCTTGAATTTTTCACCCCCCACGGACAGAATGCCGCCGGCTTCCGGGTGAAAAGCCTTTGCGGTTCGAATCAGCGCAATCTGCTGGTCATAGCGCCTGTCCGCAGCTACCATGCCGGGCGTATCCGCTGTTGCCGCCACCCCGGCGATCGATGCCAAATCCACATCCGCCAGGAGCCGGGCAAGGCAGCCCGGAATATCCCCCTGGTGGAATTCGTAGGCGGTTTGGAGAATGCCGCCCTTTCTATCCACCACCACGGCAGCGGCGGCCACAGAACCGATATCCAATCCCAGAATATATGCGTCCGTCATTTGAAACCTCTTGCATCCTGTTAAACGGGCTATCACCCCCGGATTCAATCCTCTTTCACCCGAATCGAGCGCTTCATTTAACATGCCGGATCTGCCCGGCATGTTCCAGCACCAGCTGCGGACGATTGTAGTAACCGATGCGCACGCCACAAAGTATAACTTCGGAGCCGGACGCCGGCAATAATTCTTTATTTTTGGTGAACAGCCGGATTTTTTGGTCATCACCATAAAAAAACCAGCCTTCCCTGTAAACCCCGCGCACCCTGCGGACGATTTCATTGACAAGGTCCGGATCCGCAAGTGACCGCCCCGCCGGTTCAATGAAAAAAGTCTTGCTGTCTGCTGCCTGACCAACCGGGTGACTCCTGCCGATTTCCGTGATCTCAAGGAGCCCATGATACCGCTTCAGGCGCTTGACGACCAGATGATACCGTTTCCCGACCTTCAGTTGATTGCCGCTGCCATACACCAGAATGGCGCGTCCCCCTTGCTGCTTGATGACCGTATGCTTACCATGCGTGAAAATAACGGTGCAGTCCTCTAATCGAAAATTAACCCGCCCGGTCCCGGATCGATATAATTGCGAGACAGGCACGGTTTCAAGGAGATCGCGCGATCCCTGTCGAAAGCTGTGCGGCCGCGGGGCAAAGCGGGCTTTCAAGGGCAGGTGATCGGAAAAACCCTTGCCCAGGTGCCTTCCGCGCCCCCTGTCCGCACGCTGCCAGCGGCATACAAACCCCCCGCAGAAGAGGTAATTCGGGTCGAATTTTTCAAAGGAATTGTCGACATAGGAAACCCCCTTGGCATCCAGGAGGCCGGGGGAGATTATGATATGGTCGTGGCTGCTCTTTCTGCTGTAATATTGCACGGACCACCGCCGCTGCGGCTTCAGCTCCAGCCACAGGTTGTAAAGATACAAGTCCCCGCCGGTTCCCGACTTTAAAGCGCGCTCGGTGACCAGACGCTTATGCCGCAAGGTTTTCAATACATGGTTAATCCCCGTTACCCCGCCGGTGTCGTTTAAACCCGGATTCTCCGCCAGGGTTTCAAATTCGTTGTAATTGCTGTTCAAGTCCCCGAGCACGACAAAGTCCGCATCCGCATCAAGCCTTGCAATCTCTTCGGAAAGGGCCCGGGCGTACGGCAGCCGCCGGCTTTCCGGTGCGGTCTTGGCCTTCCAGTGATTGACAAAGACAATCAGTGGATTTCCATCAATCATGACCCTCGCCTTCAGTATACTGCGGCTGCCCTTTCCGGGCACGCGGATTTCGACGGACTCGACCAGTCGATACCGTGACAGCAGGGCACACTTGACCGTGGTGGCTTTGTTGTCCGCAATCGCCTGATACGCATATGGCGAAGCCAGGCGCCCGTTGAGCATTTCAAGCGCCCGGAGGCTTTCCACCTCCTGGAGCGCGAGGATGTCCACATCCATATCATTGACCACCCGTGCCAGATTCTTCAGCTTGACCGCGAGCATCTCCCGGTTCCAGCCGGCGCGGCCGCCCGGGATATAACCCGGGTATTCGGTTTCGGCCCGTTTCAAATCAAACAGATTTTCCACATTGTAACTGCCGATGGCAATCGTGGGCGGGCCGGCAAAAACCGCGCCGGGGGAAAAAACCGCCAAGCCACTGAAAACGATGGCAACAAACAGCAACCAGCGGGTATGGCCGCGTATATTTGGCAGCATCACCGGAAATTTTCCTTCCTGTACCTGGAACCATTAAAAAATAAGAGAATGTAACAAAACACCCCCGAATGTGCATACGCTTTTTTGCCTTATTTTGAAAGGGAAAGGCTGCCGACAGCCTGTAAAATTTTTTGGCCGGCACAATATATGACTGAAACTTATTGACAAAAAGACAAAAAAACCGTTAGAAATCAATTTTTAACCGATGAATCGAACCAAATGGATCAGCCACCCCGGGCCTGCCCGTCTTTTCCCTCCCCTGAGGGCAGGACGGCAGGCAGGGCAGATTGGATTGCAGAATGGACAAGGTGCTTATTGCAGACAATGATCAGGACACGTTGGACAAAGTCACCAAAGGTTTCAAAGATCTGCACCACTTCGAGATTCTGACCGCCACCGACGGTGAGACCGCCCTGAATATACTCAATAAAAACAAAATTGCGGTTTTTGTTACGGCCCTGGAACTACCCGGGCGCCACGGGCTGGAGCTGCTTGCCTTCATGACCCGCAAGCGCCCCGACACGCCCTGCATCGTCATGGTGCCGCCCCAAACGCCCAAACCCTGGTTTCAGGACCGAACCGGCCATGAAAATGTTCTGTATTATCTCCAGAAGCCATTTCCTTTCGGCAACCTGGCCTCAGCCATATTCGTCGGCCAGAATCTTAAAGATGAAGGTTTGAGCCGCAAGGGGATCACCCTGCGCAACTTTCTCCCCCTGATTGAAATCTCCCGCCGAACATGCCGACTGGATGTCAACAGCCGGGGACAGAAAGAAGGTTATCTGTATTTTGACCGCGGCATCCTGTTAAATGCCCACTACGAACACCTCACCGGCGAAGCGGCGGCGCGGGAAATGACCCGGTGGGAACAGGTCAGCATATCCCTTTCGGAACTGCCCAAAGAAAAATCAAAAAAAGTCATTAAAACAGAGCTGATGGAAATAGCCGGGGCCTTGTGGGGCAAACCCGGCAACCCGGCCGGCCGGCTGGCCCAGGGCAACCCAAGAGCCCGTGAGCACGCCACCCAACCGGAGAGCCGGCTGCAAGCCGCACTGAACCGTTATGTCAATATGCTCCGCACCGTAAAAGGCTACAAGGGGATCGCCGTTTTAAGCCCGGATGGCTTTGTCCTTGCCGCCGACACCAAAGATACCGCCATTGATTTCAAAAATTTCGCCCAGGCGTTCAATAAAATGCTGACTGCCTGCCAGCAGACCAGCTTTCAAAAAGGCTTCGACAAATGTACGGGGCTGACCGTGCATACAAGCAAAGGCCTGATTCTGGTGATGGCCTCCGATGTCATGAAAGACGGCAACTTTCGCTTCCTGGTGTTGATGGACCCGATTGGCAATTCCTACTTCATGCAGGTGCAACTGGCCAAACTCATCCCCGCCATTCTGCAAACCCATTAAGTTGAACCCGAGCTCCCTCCGGCCCAGCCGGCCCTCCCCCCGGATTCCGAGTTGCCCCGGAACTTTTTTTTTGGGGGGCACTCCTGCCGGAAATTTCCAATATACCAATAATTAAATTATTTCAATAGGTTAAAAAGAAAAAATAATTCCTTGACGCTCCAATGCATAATTGTTATCTAAACAACCTTATCGGGCGGGCCGGTATCATGAAAAAACGCGACAGACAGGTTTTCAAATATAAAGACAATCGGCCGTGGGCGGAAAATCTGCAGATTGTCATGCAAATCGGGCTCACCATGGCCGGCAGCGTTCTGTTTTGTTTCTACATCGGGTTGAAGCTCGATGACTGGCTGGGGCTGAAGGGACCCTTTATTGTAATTTTTACGATACTGGGCGTTATTGGCGGCGCAGTGGTCGTTTATCGACAAATCATGGAAGTTTTTGAAACGGACCGTAATGATCAGCCACCCAATGAAAACGATAAGGGAAACTGAAAAAAAATATGCTTCGCTGGCTTTGAGTATCGCCGTTGCCGCGGGCCTGATTTTTTTCATGTTCGCCCTCAAACCCATCGGCAAAGGCTTCATCCTGGGGAGCCTGTTCAGTGTCATCAATTTTATCCTGATGGGGGAAACCCTGCCGCTGCGGATCGGGCATTTGCGGAAAAAGGCATCGGGGATCGCCTTGCTGCTCATTTTTCCACGCTTTCTATTGATGGCCATACCGCTGGTCGCTTCCATCCGGATGGCACAGTTTAATACCGCGGCCACCGTCTGCGGCCTGTTTCTCGTCCAGGCGATCATCCTGGCCGAGCATACCGGCGGGTTTATTTTCATGAAAATCAACAAAACACAGACATTTTAGAAAATCGCCATGGAAGATTTAGGGGTCATACACCAACTGATTGTACCATTTATGGGCCATGAAATGCGGTTCAACCTGGAGCCCATTGTCATGACATGGATTGTTATCATCGGGCTGCTCATCTTCGGGTCCCTGGCCGGGCGGAAGCAGAAACTGGTTCCCGGGCCCATCCAGACCATTGGTGAATTATTCGTCAACCAGTTTTACGGTCTGACCGAGGATGCGCTGGACAAGGAACTTGGCCGCAAATACGCCCCCCTCATCACGGCACTGTTCATGTTTCTGCTCTTCTCCGACTGGCTGGGCATGATCCCGCACATGCACGAGCCGACAAAGGATTTGAACACCCCGCTCAGCCTCGGGCTCATGGGGTTTGTGATCGCCCACTACGCGGGCATCCGGGAGAAGGGGTGGAAAACTTATATCAAAAGTTATTTTGACCCCATCTTTTTCATGCTCCCCCTGAACCTGATCGGCGAACTGGCAAAAGTGATCTCCATCTCATTCAGGCTTTTCGGCAACATTATGGGTGGCTCCATCATTATCCTGGTGGTCTCCCACCTGACGTTCAGCCTGGTATTGCCTCCTTTTCTGGTTGCCTTTTTCGTAATCTTTATCGGAGCGATACAGGCATTTGTGTTTACGATGTTAACATTGGTCTATATAGCGGTGCAGGTTAAGTAGCCATGACTTTTGAAATCGAAACCTCAGTTCAAATAGCGGCATTTTTGGGCGGTGGATTGGCAATGGGGATGGGCGCAATCGGGGCCGCGCTCGGAGAAGGGTACACAGCCGGCCTGGCAAACGAAGGATTATCCCTAAGGCCGGAGAAATCAGGCGAAATTTTTAAGAATATGCTGGTGGGCCAGGCGATTGCCGAATCCGCCGCTATTTTTGCCCTGGTCATTGCCGTGCTTCTGCTCTTTATGGATTCCGGCAGCGGCTATTTACTCAAGGCCTCGGCCCTGCTGGGCGCCGGCCTCAGCATGGGCTTCGGCGCCATCGGCTCCGGCGTGGGATCCGGCTTTCCGGCCGGCGAAGCCTGCCGTGGCCTGGCCCGACAGCCTGCCATGGCGAGCAGGTTGACCACCAATATGCTTATCGGGGCCGCCGTGTGCCAGACACCGGCAATCTTTGCCATCGTGGTTTCTTTGATCCTCATGTTCTCGGATTTCAGCAGCTTCCCCCTGCACCCCACCTGGGCCGCCCTTTTGGGGGCGGGACTCAGTACCGGCCTGGCGGCCATCGGCTCCGGAACAGGCGGCGGACTGGCAGCAGGCGCCAGCTGCGAAGGCATTGCCCGCCAGCCCGAATCCCTGGGAAACGTGACATCAACCATGCTGGTAGGCCAGGCCGTCAGCCAGACACCGGCCATATTCGGTCTTTTGATAAGTTTTATTCTGCTTTTCCGCGCCTTCCCGGAATCCGCAGCCTTAAGCGCGGCCATGGCACCTCTGGGAGCCGGCCTCTGCATGGGATTCGGCGGCATCGGCCCGGGTATCGGCAATGGCGTGACAGCAGAGCAGGCAGTCCGCTGGGTGGCGAGAAACCTCGAGAATACGGGCGGGTTAACCCGAACCATGCTCGTTGGACAGGCGGTTTCCCAATCCACGGCCATCTACGCGATGGTAATCAGCCTGGTTCTCATTTTCGTTGTATAGCGGTATGATGTTCCACAACGGTATACGGTATAAGGACAGATTTGTAACAGGGACAGATTCGTAACCGGAAACAAACGATTTTCAAGGTGACCGCAGAATTGCGTTCCGGCCAAAAACCGGATGCTGCGGATGATTCTTCAGAATGATAAAGGAGGAAAAAATGGCAATTGAAGGTGTTGATCTGGTCAAGGCAGCGGCATTTCTGGGTGCGGGACTGGCAATGGGGCTCGGGGCCATCGGACCCGGCATTGGTGAAGGACTTGTGGGATCCAAGGCCTGTGAGGCAATCGGCAAAAACCCCGGGGAAGCCGGTCTTTTGACCCGAACCATGCTGGTCGGCCAGGCGGTTTCCGAATCCACCGGCATCTACTCCCTGGTTATCGCCCTGCTCCTCCTTTTTGTTGTATAAATTCAAGCGGCGGGACCTGATATGGAAATCATCAACAAAGTCGCCATGGTCAGCATCAATGAAACCCTTTTCATTGAGTTGATCTCCTTTCTGATTTTTCTTTTTCTGATTAACCGGCTGATGTTTCGGCCGATTCAGGGCGCCATGCGCAAACGGGAACAGCACGTGAGCGGTATCAGCGACGAGATCGAGAATTCCCGCCATACCATTGACGAACTGAACCGGCAGCTCAAGGAGCAGGAAGAAGCGGCCATGGCCGAGGCCAACCGGCAACGGATCGAACTGGAAAACGACGGCGCCAAGGAGGCGGGCCAGATCCTGAACGAATCCAAAAAGGAAATCAATGCTATTCGATCAGAGAACAGCCGCTTTGTGGAAACCCAAATTGCTGACGCCCGCAGTAAGCTGAGTGACGAAACCCAACGACTGGCAAGGGAAATGATGGAAAAAATTCTTGACCGGAGGCTTGTTCGTGAATAATGCGATCCGAAAAACCGCCCGTCAATGCGCCCGATTGATTCCGGCAATATTGATTGCCATGCACCTGTTGGGGGGCCAGGCGTTGGCCGCTGAGAACGCCGCCGACTGGCGGCCTGTTTATGATGTCATCATGCTTTGGGTGAACTTCGGCATCCTGGTCTTTCTAATATACTACTACGGGCGCAAGCCGATCGCCAATTTCCTGAAAGGGCGGCAGGATGATATTGCCGGGGAGATCAAGGAGCTGGAAGAACGCAAAAAGAAATTGGAAAAAGAGATCCTTGAAACCCGGCAGATGATCCAGGACAGCAGTTCCCGCTTTGAAAAAATCAAAGAGCGGATTACTGAAGAAGGCCGGCGGAAACGCCAGGAAATTATTGACAGGGCAAACGAACAAAGCCGAAAGCTTTTGGAAATAGAGAAAAAGAAGGCTGCCAACCAGATCCTGCAGGCCCGGGACCGCTTGATGGGCGAAATCGCGGACAAAGCCAGCGACCTTGCCCTAAACAGGCTGCCCACGGAAATAACCCGGTCGGATCAGGAACACATGCTGGCCCTCTACCTCAAGCAGATAACTGCGTATTCTCGAAAGACCGGTTAGCCGGGCAAGGCTTTTCAAACCACCAGGCATTCTCCGGCTGCAACTGCAGCGGCCGCCTTTTGCCTGCTGAATTCACTTCTCCCGAAAGGGCCGAATTTAATGGCGAACCCTCCCATCATGGACAGGTATGAACTGGAAACCGTACCCATCGGTATTGGTGGGAAACGCATGCAGTTCTACCGTGTAGGCAACTGGGAGCCCTTTATTGAAAAATTGTTTGCCGGTGACGGCAAATTTACCGATTTTCCCCATTGGATCAAGATATGGGAAAGCTCGCTGGTCTTAACGGACTACCTTTTGGACAGCGACCTGCCGGCAGGGCAATCGATTTTGGAAATCGGGGCGGGCATGGGAATTACCGGCATGTTTCTGGCAGCATTCGGCCATCAGGTGACGCTTACCGACTATGACACAGACTGCCTGGAGCTCCTGGAGCTCAATGCGGCATACAACACCCTTGAAAATGCCCGGATCAAAAAGCTGGACTGGGAGCACCCGGACCTGGAAGGCCCTTTTGATATGATCTGCGGCTCCGAAGTCATTTACAAACAATCCGTTTTCAAGGCCGTAACCGGACTTTTTCGGCAATATCTAAAACCGGACGGCCGCATTTACCTTGCTCATGACAGTCAACGCAACAGCGTGCAACAATTCATCTCCCAACTGCCCGCTGACATGGCGGCGGAAACCACCGCCAAAACATTTACCGGGAAAGACACGGCCCGCCGAATAATGATTCACACGATTTATTTTTCGTGAAACAGCATCCCTTCCCAGCTCACCCTGCCGTCTGTTTCTCCAGAAAACCCGGTTGTGAATAGGCCGGGCCGGGATAGCGGTAAAACCCCTCCCCTGATTTCAATCCCAAAAGCCCTTTATCCACATACGGCTTCAAAAAATCCGCGTTGGCACGATACTGGGCATCTCCCAGTTGTTTGGCCCAGTAGTCAGTGATTTTCCACACGGTATCCAGGCCGATGCTGTCCATGATCCCAAACGGCCCGACTTCGGTCTGCATTACCCCCATCCAGGAGCGATCAATGTCCGCAACGGTTGCCACCCCGCTGGCCGCCAGGGTTTGGGCGGATTTCAAAAATTCCATGAGCATGGCATTAAAAACATAGCCGGGAGACTCTTTTTTCAGCATAATGGGGATCCAGCCGGCCTTTTCAGCCAGGGCCTCAATCAGTTCGACCGTTTCTTTTGAAGTTCCGGGGTGCGGCATAATATCCACGACCCGGTTAAACCGGAGATCATGGAAGTGAAGGGCTGCAAACTGTTCCGGCCGGCCTGTGGCCTCGGCGAACTGGGAGGGAACAAGCGAAGAGGTATTGGTCGTAAAAATGGTATGCGCCGGGCAGATGGCATGGAATTGCGCAAACACCCTGCCCTTCAGCTCCGGGTCCTCGGGAACGGACTCACTGACAAAATCCGCGTCATGACCCGCGTCCTCGGGATCGACAGTGGAACGCATCCGCGCGAGGGCCAGGTCTGCCGAATCACGCGTCATACGATCCTCCCGCACATAAATTTTGGCCAGCTTTTTTGCCTGTTCCAGGGCATTCTTCAAGGCTTCCTGACTGGTGTCGAAAAAGGTGACATCAAAACCACAGGCCGCACAATGAAACCCGATCTGCTGGCCCATGGTTCCAGCCCCTATAACGAGAATCCGCCTGATGTCCTCAACCTGCATATTTCTTTTTCCTTTGCTGTTTTTCACTTTGCCATTTTTCACCTGGACGGAGCATGAGAATGGGTTGAATTGATAATTCTCCATTTAACGGAAAAACCGGGGCCCGGCCAGATATTATCCGCTTTCACGGACCCCGGTCATTGAGTAACCCACGGTGATTGAGAAACTACAACTCCAGATAGATGACAGACTTGGCCATGGGCAGGTTGCGCAGGCCTTCGAGCACATCCTCGCTCAATGGGGAATCCGTCTGCAGAAAGACAATGTTGCGTTCGCCGTCGGCTTCCTGCCCAACCGTCATTTTGCTGATATTAATGGCGTGGTCGCCCAGCAATGTTCCGATACTGCCGATTTCACCGGGAATATTCAAATTATGGATAAGCGTCAAATATCCCTCAGGCTTCATTTCCAGGCGGAAATTATTGATTTTCACCACTCTTGGATAATTCCGGCCGAAAAGGGTGCCGCTGACCGTACTGCTCATTTCATCCGTAATCACTTCGAGAGTCAGCAGGTGATTATATTCCATCGCCTCATCACTGGTGGATTCGGAAACCTTGATCCCGTCTTCCTTGGCCAGATACGGGGCATTTACGGAATTGACGTCTTCCATTGACAGAAGCTCCAGCAGACCCGTCAGAAAAGCCGTTGAAATGGGCTTTAAATCCATATCCTGAAAATTGCCGTTATATTCTATCTTAACCTCTTTGACATGACCGCTGATCAATTGCGCCTGCATGCAGCCCATCCGATCCGCGAGAAAAATGAAGGGGTTGAGCTTTTCCAAATCCTTGCCGGAGACGGAAGGCGTATTCACCGCATTTTCCACGGTATTGGTCTTTAAAAAGGAAATCAGCTGCCTGGCGACCATGATGGCGACATTTTCCTGCGCTTCAGCTGTGGAAGCTCCTAAATGCGGCGTTGAAATGACATTGTCACGCTGAAGCAGCGGCAAATCAGGCGGCGGCGGTTCGGTGCTGAATACATCCAATGCCGCTCCGGCGACCTTGCCGGACTCCATGGCTTCATCCAGGGCATTCTCGTCAACTATCCCGCCCCGGGCGCAATTGATGATCATAACGCCTTCCTTCATTTGTTCAAAGGCTTTCTTGCCTATCATCCCCAGCGTCTTTTTGGATTTTGGCACGTGAACACTGATATAATCCGACTGGCTGTAGAGCTCTTTGAGGGAGACACTTTCGCAGCCCGCCTTCTCGATTTTATCCGGCGTCACCACCGGATCATAGACCACCACCCGCATCTTGAGCCCCCGGCCCCGGTTGGCCACTATGGAGCCGATCTTGCCGAAACCGATCACCCCCAGGGTCTTGTTATAAATTTCACGGCCCTGAAGCAGCTTTTTATCCCAGCGGCCCGCTTTCATCGAGGCCGTCCCCTGCGGAATATTGCGGGTAAGCGCCATCATCATGGCAACGGCGTGCTCGGCCGTGGTGACGATATTGCCCGTGGGCGTGTTCATCACGATAATTCCGCGTTTCGTTGCGCCTTCAACATCAATGTTGTCAACGCCGATGCCCGCACGGCCGATGGCCTTCAAGTTGGTAGCCGCCTCCAGAACATCCTCGGTTACCTTGGTGGCGCTTCGCACGACCAGCGCATCATAATCGCCGATCACCGACTGAAGCTCCTCCGGGGAAAGGCCGGTATTCACATCCACATCAATGCCTTCTTCCTGCTCAAATAATTGAACACCGGCATCTCCCAGTTTATCACTGACCAGTACCTTCATCCGCTGCCTCCTTTGGGTATAAAATGGCTGCTATCTGCCATTTTCCTCAGATTCAAATTATAATTTCAAACGCTCATCACGATAGGCGGTCAAATAATTCGAGCAATACTCATCTTTTCCAGCCAGTGTTTCAGCTGCAATGATATTGGCCATCATCCGCTTGTCCAGAGGATTGATAATGGCTGAGTCCAGCTTTTTGGCAATCGCCATGACCGCAAATGCCTGATTGATCAGCTTTCTCTCCGGCAGCCCGTAAGAAATATTGGACAAGCCGCAGATCGTGTGAACCCCCGGGAATCCGGTCATAATTGCTTCAATGGCGTTCATGAATTCCATGCCGTAGGCATCATTGGTTGAAACCGGCTGCACCAGCGGGTCCACAAAAATATTTTCAATCGCCACATTATTCTTCACCAGGCTGTTGATCAGCTCTTCCGCGATGGCCACGCGGTCATCCTTGGTCTCCGGCATGCCTTTATCACTCATGCACAAGGCGATAACTTTTAGATCCGTACCGGCAACGACAGGCAGCAGAGCATCATAGCGCGCTTTTTCCAGAGAGATGGAATTGATCATCGGGGTTCCCTCGTGAACGGAAAGAGCCGCCTCCACAACCTTGGGGTCCGGACTGTCGATGCAGCAGGGAGCGGTGACCGCCTCCTGGACCGTTTTGATCAGCCATTGCATGTATTCGCTTTCTTTGCCGACAAACACGCCGGCGTTGACATCGATAAAATCAGCGCCATGGTCATGCTGATCCTTGGCAATTTTTTGAATTTCTTCCTTATCCTGGGCATCCACAGCCGCCTTGATAGGCTTGCGACTCGAGTTGATGAGTTCGCCGACAATTAACATAAGAATTCTCCTTTTAATTTGTTGGTTATACAAAATCCTTGGATTCGGGCAATTGGTTTATCATTGCGATAAGTTGCTGCATCGCCGGAATGGCTCCCGGGCTGCCTGGGGGGGCAGGAGACCGGCTAAATCAAAAACGGCTTCTGCCGAACAGGTGTCCCGGGGGGGAGGCACAGAAAATCAGGCTCTGAATACGGGCCGAAAAGAATTTTTCTGAAATAGGCTTTGCTTCCCCTGGTTTCCGTGTAATGCTTGCCGAGAAAATCCGCATTCGCCCTGGCCCGCTCACGCAAATACCCCATATCCACCGCATGGGTGTCAATCAAGGCGATATGCGAGTAATGTTTCAATTCTTCATGAAGCCCCCATACAGCATCTTCCCGGCCCATGCGGGGAATATATTCATTTTCAAGTATGCCCAGCGGGTCCTTCTCTTCTTTAACCCAACCCGGCGTAATATAATAGGTTCCCGCCCGCTCCCTGAAGGCTTTCTGGTAGGCCTCCCGCGAGCCCAGCAGCAGGGCCACGCAGTCATGAACACGGGGGACATACAGATTTTGATGCGGGGCATAAACACCGACGATCCCGTTTGAACACAAGCCATAGCCCAGGACAATTTCATGGGCCTCCGCTGCCACGGCATGGATCTCTTTCTGGATAACTCCCGGCATCTGATCCGGTGTCCGGTGGAGCTGCTGATCCAGAAACCGCAGCTCAAGGTCGAGTCCCGGCGGGGTTTCCGGTAACAGGGCGTTTAGTTCAAGCTCCATTACCCCGCAGGCAATAACAACCCTTTTGAAAGGGTCCGGCAATTGCGGCATACAACTTCTTCCTTATACCTGAACTCTCTATTCGTTCCAGCATAAAAAGCCCCCCAAACACGTCCTCTCCGGCGCTTCAGGAAGGAAATTCCATGCTGTTTACATAGCGATCCATGAAATCGGGCCGGGTCTCAATAGAGACATGGCTGACTTTCTGCATGCGGCTTTCCAGAAACCGCCTGTTGCTCACATTGCGCAGCAGACGCACACAGCCGATCCGGCTGGTGTTCCCGGCGAAAAACACTTTGGGCGCCATCCCCGGCGGCAGCAGCCCGATTGCTTCCAGGTTGTCCGGGCGCAGCGAATATCCGAACCCCCCGGCAATCACGACGCGATCGATGCTGTCCACTCCGACGCCGGCCTCTTCCATGAGAATGTCAATGGCGGCCCGGATGGCGCTCTTGGCAAGCTGCACCTGGCGGACATCATCCTGGGTGAAACAGACCTCGCCTTCAATATGAAAGGCCGCCTTCTCATTGATCTCCCGGAGCCGGGCGGCCGTGAGGGGGTCCAAACCATCGGTATTATGGGGTCGCCGCATCCGGCCGGACGGCTCAATAACGCCTGTTTCGACCAGGGCCGCGGTCAGGTCGATGATTCCGCTGCCGCAGATCCCCTTGCACGGGGCATTTCCGATGGTTTTGAATGTCAGCTGCCCGCTCTCTGCCTTCACCCGCTCCAAGGCCCCGATCTGGGCCCGCATACCGCTTGAGATGCCCATTCCTTCAAAAGCCGGACCGGCAGCCGTTGATGTCATCAGGCTTTTTCCGCCGGCATTCAAACCCATCTCCCCATTGGTGCCGACATCGACAAACAAAACGGATTCCGCCTGTTCGAAAAACCCCTGGCAGACCAGGAGTCCGGCGCTGATGTCCGCGCCGATATAGGCGTGCACCAGCGGAGGAATATAAACCCTGGCATCCGGATGCACATCCAGCCCGAAACGGGCCGCCGGATAACTGCAGCCGCTTTTGAGGCCGATGGTGAAGGGAACCCGCCCCAGCGGCTCCGGATCAATCGCGGCTGCCAGCTGAAGCATGGTGGTATTGCCCCCCAGGACCACATCCAGAATTTCATTTCGCGAGGTCTTCGAATCGTCGCAAACCTCTTCGATCAAATCATTCAATCCATTTCGCACGCACCCGGAAATGGCTTCAAGGCCTTCCGGGGTGGAGCCCGCCTGGATGCGCCGAACCACATCGTGGCCGAACCGGATCTGGGGGTTTAAACTCGATGCGGTGGCCAACTCCCGCCAGGTGTCCAGCGCCAAAAGCGTCACCACCAGCGAGGTGGTGCCGATATCAATGGCCAGCCCCCTTGCCGTTTTGCCTTTTTCCCATGAACGCATCGGCACCGGGGCTTCCCGGTCATAGTTCAGCCGGAAAGCCCCATCGGATTCAAAAATCCGGACCGCAGGCCGTCCCGCCTGCGCATCCGCATCCTTCTCCGGCTGCACGCCGGTACCTTCCGATGCCGAAACGGGTTCATCCTCCCGCCGGTCCCCGGGGTAGCGATGGCCTTCCAGTATCCGGAACTCATCGCGGGTGTATTCCGTCAACAGGTGAAGTGCGACATCCTTGCGCGGTTTTAACTGGCAGGCCAGGCGAATGCCATCCGCCTCCTGCTCCGGAGTTATTTCCGGATGCTTTGTTTTTTCAACCGTTTCAGGATGCTCCACCTGGACCAGGCACTTACCGCAGATACCCTGGCCGTTGCACGGGGTATCCACTTCCACGCCTGCCCGGTACAGGGCATCGCGAACGGTTTCACCGCGGCGCAATTCAATGGTTTCCCCTAATGGATGGATCGTCAGCTTGGGCATAATGATAGGCTGTTTCGCACGGGCTCAAAGCTCTGGCAGCCGGGTCAGGGAAATCATCTCTTCAAGGTCCTCCGCCAAGAATTTCAAGTCCTTGCGAAGCTCTTCACCGTCAACTTCCCTGGGCACCACCACGCTGGTGCGCATCAGAAAAATCGGCTTTCCGTCTTTGGCACGGGATTCAATTTTTGTTTCCAGCTCAACAATATTGATATTCAGAGACGCAAGCAGTTGGGTGGTGCGGTAGACAATTCCCATCCGGTCCACCCCCTTGACCCGGATCTCATAATTGGGCTCGGTTTCAGATGGCTTTTTCCCGGGGACCGCCACCGGAAAAAGCGTTACTTTCAAATCCTTTTCCTCGTCAAGCCACTCACAGGCTGCCGAAAGGTCATCGGCTATCTTATCGGAGGCGGCGCTCACGAGTATCATCAAGGCAAAGTGATTGCCCAGCAGCGTCATTCGGGAATCCTCAAAATTGCAGCCGCAATTGTAGATTTCCTTTGAAACCATGGCCACAATACCTGCTACATTTCGCCCCACTGCCGAAATGATAAATTCCTTTTTCATATGCCACCCATCATTTTTCTGCCTGCCGGAAGCCAAAACAACACGGCAGGGGTTTAGACGTAGACCGGGGTGCAGAGTGCGTCCAGGGCCTGCCCTGGTATCCTGTAAGACTTGTCATGCACGCCGGGATTGAAATAAATGCAGGGAGTTTCAACCAGGGCCCTGTCCATATAAATCCCCATGGGGGAAAAATGGCCGAACGGCGGCACACAGCCCACATCACAGCCCACATTCTCCAGAACCTCCTCAGGCTTTGCAAAGGAAACCTTCCGGCTCCCTGCGGCATGGGCCACCTGTTTCCAGTCCACTTTGCGGTCCCCCGGCAAAACCATCACGATCATATCCCCCTCCCGGGTTTTGAGCACCAGGGATTTCACGGTTTCCGACTCGCTCACACCCAGGGCCGCGGCCATGGCCGGGTTGGTATAGACGGGCTCATGGGGCAGCACCTCAAACGCCACGCCCTTCTCGCCCAGTATCTGCTGTATGCTTTCCTCCAGGGTCATCGTTTTCTCCTGTACGCATCTTTGCCGTTTTTTTGTGGAAATCACCGGCAATTGCGAAAGCCGATGATTTTCCCATGGGAATGCAAAGACGGGTATATTAATCCGGAATCGCTCCCCACTGTTCCGAAAGCCGCGGATTGCCGACAGCACGTGCCTGAACGCGTTCTATGGCGCCTTCGGTCTTAATTCTGACGCTTACCTGCGGCGCCACCGCCCCCGAGGCTTCCGCGTTCTCAACGGCCAGGGCCTGAACCCGTTTCTTGGCATAAGCAAAGGCCTCTTCGTATTCCGAAAAATTCTTTCGCTGATCCCCCATCTGCACAATATGGGTATGCGCCCCGTCTATTTCCTGAACATAGAGCAGGGCTTCCTTGTCCGCCATCACCGACCCGGCCACAGCTCCCGCTGCATTGGCCACATGGGCATGCTCCGGCAGCACAAAGGGGGCTTTGAGGCTCTCGGCGACTTTTTTGACAAAAATTCCGGCCGGCGCACCGATGCCGATGACCGGAAAACGGCTGGCCACATTAACGGAAAGGTACTCGCTTTTCCCACTGATGGCCTCATCGAGCATCCAGCGGCCCCAACTGCCGTCCACTGTCTCGGGAAGATCCGTATCCTCCTCCTGCCGCGCCAAAAAGACGATCGCTTCCTCAACCATTGTGGCAATGATAAACTCAAGCGTTTCGGCAACAAACACTTTTGCATGTTTGCCGTGGATCTCACAGGCGCAGGCCACCGCCCGGCGGGCGGTATCGACTTCCCAGACATCCATCTGCCCGTTGACGTGCAACAGATCCGTGGGCGTCAGTGTGGCCTGCTCAATCAGCCCCTGGCGTATCAAGGGGTCGGCATTGAGCTGCACGGCATGATAGACCCCCATGTGAGACAAAATTTGCGTTAAACTCTGCGGGGCCTCATTTAACAAGTGAATCAGGGCAATGTGCTTGGGGTCGCTTATGCCCGCCGCCTCCGGGTCAATGGGTTTATGCAGAAACCAGTATTCCAGGTCATTCTGACTCCAGGTGGTGGAGGCTTTCTGCGCCAGGCCGGCAATCGTTTTTTTTACATTTTCGTGCTGGGCGGCCAGCCTTGCCAGCGGCACCACCCGATCCGGGCCCACCTGCACCCTGCCGCCCTGTCCAAATGATATCCGGCTGTCACAGCCCACGCAGGCGGTTCGGATACGGGCCGCCTTGACAGCGGTCTTTATGTCTCCCACACGGGCGCCCTCATCGGTTATGGTCATCTGGGAGTCCTGGATCAGGGCCATATCTGTTGTGGTCCCGCCGACATCGATCATCAGGGCGTTTCCGTGCCGGGAAAAAAACAGGCCGCCGATGGCACTTGCCGCAGGCCCGGAAAGAATGGTTTCAACCGGTTTTTCGGCGGCCTCGGCATGCGGCATCAAGGAGCCATCCCCCTTGACGATCATCAGGGGGGCATTGATATTTTGATCTTTCAACGAGTCCTGGACAGCAGCGATAAACTCCTGCATGACCGCCACAAGGGAGGCATTCAGGCAGGCCGTGGTAGCCCGCTTGATGGAGTCGATCTGGGTGGAGAGCTGGTGGCCCAGAACCACCGGCAAATCGCATATTTCCTGAATTGCCTGGAATACGGCCTCCTCATGGGACGGGTTCAGGGGGCTGAAATAGCTCGAAACGGCAAAAGCATCCACCTTGTCCCGGTTTTGCTCCACCCAATCCTTGATGCCCTCCAGGTCCAGGGGCGCGTTCTCCGCCCCCTGCGAATTGTGCCCGCCGTCAAAATAGGCAAAGCGCTGCGTGGAAAAATTGGCATCCAGCCCATAAGAGGCAATCAGATCCGGGTCATATCCGATCAAAACCAGCCCGACCTCCCGGGCCTTGCCTTCAGCAATGGAGTTGGTGGCAAGCGTGCTTGAAATCCCCACCAGCTTGACATTGGCCGGGTTTTCAATATGGAGCATCTTCAGCACACCGATGACGCCGTCCGCCAGATTGGCCCGCGTGGTCAATGTCTTTCCGGAAGCCACCACCCGCCGCGTCCGGTAATCCATCAACACCCCGTCGGTATAAGTGCCGCCGGTGTCTATGCCGACGACGTAATCCCCAAAGGGTTTTTGTTTGGTGCCCCCGCTTGGCGGGGGTTTTTGTTCCTGTGGCTTTAAACGCATTGACTTTTCCAAACATCCGGGATTAACCATGCCTGAACGCAAACCCGCCTCTTCACCGATCTCTGTTAAAAAAAGGAGCTGGAGCCTGCTCACCCGCGGCATTCAGAGGAACAGGCTCCTTTCGCCAACCTGTCGGCGCAAGCCTGCGCTTATTTGCTTCGCACGCGCTCTTCGGCTTCCGCCAGAATCTTGTCGATATCTTTTTTGGCTTCCGGCGGCACCCGCTTGCTGGGTCCTTCATAGTTTTCGATGATATCGCGGGTTTTCTTGAGCACCCGGTCCTTCATTGTGGTTCTGCCCTGGGCATCCCAGTCCTCGTAGCTGTTACGATCCATCAGGGTGGGCTGCCAATGCTTGCGGAACCATTTCATTGTATGGTCTTCATACAGGTAATGCCCGCCGGGGCCGACATTGCAGATCTGCTCGACAGCCATGGTTTCCTCGTTAACCTCCATGCCGCCGGCAATCAGCCGGCTCATGCCGATAATCTCGTCGTCCAGCACCGTCTGGTAAATATCTCCGGTCATCCCGGACTCGGTATAGCCGTTGTCATGGACGAAATTCGCCCCCGAGAGCATGGCCATATGAATCGACAAGGCCGCCTCGATACCGGACTGCATCTCCAGGCACTTGGTATCCGTACATCCTGATGTGGAGTACATGGGAAGCCCCACAAACTGGAGCATTTCCGTCAATCCGGCACTGAGGATGCTCAACTCCGGCGCCCCGTAGGAATAAATGGTATGGCGCATATCCAGGATAGACTGGACGCCGCCGATAATGATGCAGGTGCCGGGATTCAACAGCTGGGAGACCACCACCCCGACCATGGATTCCGACATGGCCACAACCAGCTGTCCGGCATGGGTGGCCGGCACGGTGCCGCCGCCGATGGCGCATGGACTGTAGACCTGCGGAATCCGGTGCTCGGCGTTGTACATACACTTATCAATGGCATGGAAATCGCTGACCAGGGGAGAAATGGGCTCGCCGTAACTGATGTAGTTGGGCCGTTTCTTAAACGCCTCCTCGCCGCCGGCCATCACGATGCCGACCCGGTGCTCGTCCCGGACGCCGTCGCGGTTAAACGCCCAGTTCATGATGATCTTGCGGGTATTCTGGATCATGTCCGCAAACTCATAGATATCCGCCAGGCCGTTGGTAACGTCATTGATGGAGCCCAGGGACTGGACGTAACCGATATTGGGCAGCGCATCGCATACCCGCGCCACGGTTGTGGCATCTTTACGCAGATACGGCCGCCGCTCCAGGGTGTCCGGATCAATAAAATTGGGCGGCGTCGGGCCGGGGCCGAAATAGCTCCGGCCGCGTTCCACGTAGCACATCTCCTCGTTGCCGTCCCAGCTGTATAGCGTGGTTGTGGGCGGCAGGCTGGACAATGCGTCCCGAACGACCTCCGGCGGGATGCGAACGCGAATCCCGTCCACCTTGCAGCGGTTTTTCGCCAAAAGATCCCGGGCGCCCTCATGATGGACATCCGCCCCGGTATCATTGAGCGTTTTAATGACCCCGTTGAAAATGCGCTCCTTCTGGTCCTCCGACATCATGGAAAACCGCACGGTGTCATTGGCTATATAATTGGTTGCTTTATCGTGAATCATCATTGACTCTCCTTGTTTATGCTGACGCATGCGGCCGGAATCCTGGCAGCATGCCCATTATCAAAGCGTATGGTTATTTGGAATGACGCTTTTCCGCATCATCGATAATCTGCTTGAGCTCTTTTCGAATCGAATCATCAATGGGCTCCGGTTCATAAGTATCGAGGATGCGCTGGGTCTCTTCATTCACCCGATCGAGCATGGTTTTTTTGCCGTTGTTGCACCAGGTCTCCCAGTCCGAGCGGTCCTGCAGTTTCGGAAAGTACCACTCCTTCCAGTGCTCATAGGTGTGGTCCTTGGTCACGTATTCCCCCGCGGGGCCGGTTTCATCGATGAGCTTGAGCGCCAGATACTCCGGCTCCGTATTGATCCCTTTGCCGATCTGCCGGACCATGCCGATAATCTCCTCATTCATGACCAGGCTCTCCAGGGAGGCGTTGACCCCGGAGTCGATATAGCCCACGTCATGGACAAGATTGGCGCCGGAGAGGAAGGCGTTTAATACGGAAAGGGTGGATTCCGCAGCCGCCTGCTCATCCATTGTTTTGGAGTCCGAGCATCCGCCGGTGGAAAACATGAGCAGCCCCAGCCATTTGGAGATATCCGTGTTCGCGGCCGAAGCCAGGGAAAGCTCGGGGGCGCCGTAGGAATAGGTGGTGGTGCGCATGTCCATCACTGTCGTCACCCCGCCCATGATCAGCGGCATTCCCGGCTTTTTCAGATAACAGAGCACAACCGCCAGGAGGGTCTCGGCAAGCGACTGCACCAGCATGCCCGGCATCGTGGCCGGAGCGGTGGCCCCGGCACTGGGGCACGGTGTATACATGGCCGGGATCCCCTTTTCAGCGGCAAAAAGCAGCTTTTCAACCGCTGTGCGATCATTGGTCAGGGGAGAGATGGGTTCGATATAAGCCACGAACATGGGGTTCAAACGAAATTCCTCTTCACCGCCCTGAAACAGGCAGGCCATTTTATAGAGGTCCTCCAGCCCCTCCCCGTCGACACTGGTCACCACCATGGGCTTGGTGCATCCTTCCAGCATGGCCATGAACTGGTGGCGGTCATAGGTCAGGGGGTTGGGGGCATCGCCGACAATGCCGTGGGACATGAAAAAATCATAGTTGGGCAGGTAATCGACAAATTTGCCCGCGTTGACGATGTCCTGGTAAAGGGTCCGGCGGCGCTCCCCGGTTTCACGGTCGTATGTAAAGGGAAGGTCCGAGCCGGTGCCGAAATACACGTGATCCTTCTGCAGCGCCACGGAACGGAGACCGTTTCTGCCTTTAAGGGTGATTTTTCTCGGATAGGTTTTCAGTGCGCGCTCCACAAGCGAGGCCGGCACGCGCACCCGGTTTCCCCGCACCACCGCGTCACTGTCTTTAAACAGCGCAATGGCCTCATCCTGCAGAACATCCGCACCACATCGCTCCAGCACCTCAAGCGCTGAAAAATATATCTTCTCTATCTGTTGATCCGTTAAAACGCGAAAATTGGGCGTCTTCTGGATCGTTTGATTCATCTTTTCCATGGGTTGACTCCTTCGCCCGAATTTGCATGAATAAGCCCTTCAGTTAAACCGCTGCTCATGAAATAACAGCCGGTTTTTGATTCCACAACCGAAGGCAATCACTTGATAAAATGCCGGGACGGCCTTAAAAAAACGCCCGCCCCGGCCATTTGATGAGTTTCGACTGCGCTGACAGAAAGGCTACACGCCCATGTCAGCCCTTGCTTTATCCACGGAACTGGCTGCGTTGGCGCCGTAGAGGTCCGCCCCGATTTCCTTGGCATATTCCTCGGTAACGGGGGCGCCCCCGACAATAATCTTGACCTGGTCCCGTACGCCCGCCTCTTTCAGGGCATTGATGGTCTCGCCCATTTTCGGCATGGTGGTGGTTAACAGCGCGGACATGCCCAGCAGATCGGGTTTATGCTCTTTTACGGCATCCACGAACACTTCGGGTTTCAGATCAATGCCGAGATTGACAACTTTAAAGCCGGCTCCCTCGAACATCATCCCCACAAGGTTCTTGCCGATGTCATGAAGGTCGCCTTCCACGGTGCCGATCACCAGGGTCCGGCCCTTTTGCGCGCCGCTTTCCGCCAGAACCGGGCGCAAATGCTCCATCCCCGCGCTCATGGCCTTTGCCGAGCGCAGGACTTCCGGAATAAACATATCCCCCGCCTTGAAACGCTGGCCCACTACATCCATACCGGCGATAAGCCCTTTATTCAGCACTTCTTCCGGATCCGTTCCGGAGTCCAGAAAATCCTTGGTCATCTTACCGACTTCCTCAACCTTTCCAGCGATTAGTGCTTCTGCCATTTTTCCCAAATCTTCAGCCATGTTATTTCCTCCTTCGTTCATTGTATGCAATTTCCGTGTGCTTACGCCGGTTCAAACTCGAATCCGCGCTCGTTTCGACGGTTTCCGGAAACCCTTTATGTTTATGGTATGCAACTGACCCTCTTTGCCATTCGAAATTGCCACCACCGGCATGGTTCCCGTCCTACCCCTGAATATCAGGGTTTGCGAAAGTGAAAAACACCCCATGCCAGATACCCTTTTTTGCCCCCATCGACCCAGTGGCGCAGACCGGTCTTCATATTTTCGATATACTCCCGGCTGACCTTGCCGTCGATATCCTTCTCCCGTTTTTCCAATTCCTCGAGAATACGCGCGTAGCTTTTGGTCAAATGAGGGGTCAACTCCTCGAAGCCGAGCACCTCAAATCCTATTTTTTGGGCATATGCCTTGTAAAACCCGGGAGATCCCAGGCTGGTCAGGTGGATGCGGTCATAAATGGGCTGCAGCACCTCCGCCGGGCAATCATCAGCCTGCATGGGGTCGGTGAATATCATTTCACCGCCGGGCTTCAACACCCTTTTGGCCTCATCCAGCACTTTTTCCCGGTTGTCGCTGTGCAGGATCGCGTCCTGGGACCACACGATATCAAACGATCCGTCAGGAAAAGGAATGGTGTCAAAACTGCCGTCAATGACCTCGATCATGTGATCCAGCCCTTGTTCCTTGTTCATCTTCCGGCCGCGCTGGTTTTCGGTTTCGCTCAAATTCAGGACAACCACCTCCCAGCCGTAATTCTTGGCCAGATACCGGGCGGAACCTGAAAACCCACCCCCCAGGTCGATCACCCGGGCGCTCCGGTTCAAAAATTTCGAACGGGAGGCCATGTGATCGATAGTTCTACGACTAGCTTCGAACACAGTGTCCTCATCCGATTCATAATATCCCAAGTGAAGGTCCTCCCCACCCCATATAGTATAATAGAAAGTATGGGCGTCTTCACTGTCGTAGTAATCCTTGGTTACCTTTACGGTGTCTGAATACTCTTGATTACTCATGATTCCCTCCTTAAACTTCCGCCCGAAGCTCTAGTCGACTTGTAAATTAAGGATTTTTAAAACACAACGTCTCCGGACGAGATGGTTTCGCCTGCATCCCCATCTGATTAATTTTACCTAATATTTATTATTATTTAACCTAAATTGAAAAAAATTTTTTTCTAACACTGACTGTAATAAATTGAATATATTAATTGAAAAGCTACAGCCTGTCAACCTCTTTTTCCGAAAATTTTTTTTATTTTGGAATATTCACAGGTTTGTAACAATTAAAATATACTTGACAAGAGGGTTCAAGGTATATTAATTAAGCCTATTTGTAAATTCGTATAATCAAATCCTTGATTAAAAATTAACGAAACTTGATTATAAATTATTAATCAATGAGTTATAATTAATCCTGGATAATCCGACAGGCATTTTTTTTAAAAAGAATAGGAGCATGAACCGGGCCAGCAGCCCGCCTGTACCTTATATTAATGGTAAAACAAGAAATCCGGCGCTGCCCCAGATTCCTTTTTTTTGCGTCAGCCAGCAGTTTGTGGTTTTTTATTTTAAAATGGCTATACTCTTATATATATATATTGCTGAACCGGATGAAAGCAAAACCATAACCCCCAATTATAAAAAAACAGGTTGAAATTATGGCAGATATTTTTCCTTTTCGTGGAATCCGATACAACCTCGAAAAAATCGGGGACCTGGCCGACGTGGCCACCCCCCCCTATGATGTCATCTCCGAGGAAGAGCAGGAGATGTATTATAGACGACACCCCAACAACGTTGTCCGCCTGGACAAGGGAAAAGCGACGGCCTCTGACGACAGCCGGGACAACCCCTACACCCGGGCCGCGCAATACTTCCAAAACTGGCGGGCAGAGGGCATCCTTCAAAAAGACAGCCGTCCCTGCTTTTACCTGACCACCGTGGAATTTCCAATAGACGGCCGGCCGGTAACCCGCTTCGGACTGATCGCCCGGGTCCGCCTGGAGCCCTTTGAAAACGGGGTCATCCTGCCGCATGAAGATACCTACTCCAAGATCAAATCCGAACGTCTGGAGTTAATGAAAGCCTGTCATGCCAACTTCAGTCACATCTTTTCCATATACACGGATAAAGCGGGACTGACCCGGGAGCTGCAGGCAGCCGCCGCCGAAACGACGCCGGAGGTGGCATTCACCGACGATGCCGGTCACCATCATAAAATGTGGTGCATAGATGATGCGCAGACCCAGCGGAAAATCACTGATGCGATCAAAAACCGGCGGCTTTTTATTGCCGACGGCCATCACCGTTATGAAACCGCCCTTAGCTACAGGGACTGGGTGGCCGAGCAAACCCCGAATTTCAGCCCCGAGCATCCGGCCAATTTTATCATGATGTACCTGTGCGCCATCGAGGATAAAGGCCTGACCATCCTCCCCACGCACCGGCTGCTGACCCGGACATCCGAAACCCAGCGCAATACCCTGGTCCAAAAGGCGCAGCCATACTTCGAAGTGCAAACATTTGCCTTCAAGGAAAACCGCGCGGACCAGGACCAGGCCAGGGCCAGTCTAATGGCCGCCATGAAAGCGGATCCGGAAAAACACATTATTGGCGGATATATAAAAGAACGGCCGGAGTTCCATGTCTTTACCCTTAAACCGGACCTCATGAAACAAAAATTTTCCGACGAAATCCCGGAGCCCCTCCGGGAGCTCGATGTTACGGTTTTAACCCGGATTATCCTCTCGGAATTATTAAACTTCGACCATTCTGATCTGGATGATGAAACTCTTATCAATTACACCAGCAATGCTGAGGAAGCCATCGCAGCGGTGGATGGGGGGGACTGTGACATGGCCTTTATCCTGAATCCCCCCTCCAACGAACAGGTCCGCTATATCGCTGAAGCCGGCTACACCATGCCGCGCAAAACCACCTTTTATTATCCCAAGGCCATCACCGGCCAGGTAATGAACAGTTTAACCGAAGATTAAGGAGAGAGGCGTCCATCGAAATATTACGAACCATAGATGAAGCCGCCGCCCGTTCACAAAAGCGGCACCGGCGAGGTGCCGTTATCGCTCTGGTGCCGACCATGGGATTTTTCCATGAAGGTCACCTGGAATTGATGCGAAAAGGACGCCGGCTTGCCGATGACCTGGTGGTGAGCCTGTTTGTCAATCCAACGCAATTCGGCCCGGGGGAAGACTTTTCCACCTACCCCCGAAAAACCGAACGGGATCTGGCCATGGCGGATGCAACCGGGGTTGATGCGGTTTTCATGCCGGACGCCAAGCAGATGTATCCGGAGGGGTTTCAAACCTATGTGGATCAATCCGAACTGCCGGACCACCTCTGCGGGCTGAGCCGGCCCGGCCACTTTCGTGGCGTGTTGACCGTTGTCACCAAACTTTTTAACATCATCAGCCCCGACCTGGCTGTTTTCGGGGAAAAAGATTTTCAGCAGCTGGCCATAATCCGACAGATGGTCCGGGACTTGAACTTTAATATCCGGATTGAAAGCGTCCCGACTGTCAGGGAAGCCGACGGACTGGCCATGAGCTCCCGTAATGCCAGGCTGGAAAACGGACACCGAAAAGCCGCGCTCAGTCTTTGCCAGGCGCTGCAGGCGGCCCGGAATGCCTTAGAAGCAGGGGAGAACCGGGCAGAACACCTGATTGCAGCAGCAAAGGCTGTTATAGAGGTTTTTCCGGAGACCTCCATTGACTATATCAAAATTTGCGACACCCGAACCCTGATCGACATTCCCCTCGTGGACCGGCCTGCAGTTTTGGCCCTGGCAGTCAAGGTGGGGGAGGTCCGATTGATTGACCACACCATACTTTCACCACCGGGCTGAGTCCGGCACCATTTCGCCCAACCCATATGATATCAGGCTTTTCTGGAAGCCATTAAATTCAAGCAAAGGAGAAAATTATGACTGGAAAACGCATGCTGTTTACATCCGAATCCGTTACTGAAGGACATCCGGATAAAGTGGCCGACGCTATATCCGATTCCATTCTCGACGCTATTATCGGACAGGACAAAAAATGCCGGGTGGCCTGCGAAACCCTTGTTACAACGGGTCTTGCCTTCATAGCCGGAGAAATAACAACCGACTGCTACGTGGACTTCCCCCAGGTGGTCCGGGAAACCATCCGTAACATCGGATACAGTTCCTCGCGCATGGGATTTGACTGGGAAACCTGCGGGGTGATCACCAGCATCGACCAGCAATCCCCGGATATCGCTCAGGGAGTCAATATCGGCGAAGGCCTTTACAAGGAACAGGGCGCCGGGGACCAGGGCCTGATGTTCGGTTTTGCCTCTGACGAGACACCCGAGCTCATGCCCATGCCGATCATGTACGCCCACAAGCTGACCAAGCGCCTGGCACAGGTCCGGAAGCACGGTTCCGTGGATTTTCTGCGGCCGGACGGCAAATCCCAGGTGACCATCGAATACGAAAACGGCACCCCCAAACGGGTGGATACGGTTGTTGTCTCCACCCAGCACAAGGGCGATGTCAGCTACGAGGAAGTCCGCGAAGCGGTTATCGAGGAAGTGATCAAAAAAATTATCCCCAAGGAAATGATTGACGGGGACACCCGCTACTTCATCAATCCCACCGGTCGATTCGAGGTGGGCGGCCCCATGGGGGACTGCGGTGTAACGGGCCGCAAAATTATCGTGGACACCTATGGCGGCCAGGGAAGTCACGGAGGCGGCTGCTTCTCCGGAAAAGACCCCTCCAAGGTGGATCGCAGCGCTTCATACATGGCCCGTCATGTGGCCAAAAACGTGGTTGCAGCAGGCCTTGCCAAAAAATGCGAGGTGCAGGTGGCCTACGCCATCGGCGTGGCGGACCCGGTATCCGTGACGGTGGACTTTTTGGGCACCGGCAATATCCCCGAGGACAAAGCCACCGACATTATCAACGAAGTCTTTGATCTGCGGCCGGGCGCCATTATTGAATACCTGGATCTCCTGCGGCCGATATACAAAAAAACATCGGCATACGGCCATTTCGGCCGGAATGATCCGGACTTCAGCTGGGAGAAAACCAACAAAGCCGAAGAAATCAAAGCAAAGGCCGGCATCTGAAACCTGAGAACCCGCCGCCGGGCCGAAAGGCCGAAAAACGTCATTCCGCGCGGCGGCGGTTTTCCGGCACGCCTCTTTGCATTTTAACATGCTCATATAACATGGTCATCACCGGCAATGGCAAACGGCCGGTGATGACCCCAAAAATGACGGTGATGACCCCAAAAATGACCAGGGTCAGTTCTTCGGCACCTGCGCGTCCATCACCACGACGACCCGGCAATGCTTTAAAAACGTCAGGTGCTCCACCGAGCCCCGCAGCCGGGAGGCATCCGTGTCGCTGATAACAATATCCGAGGCGCCGGGCGGATGGACCCGGATCCCCTTTACAACCATCGGATTTTCCCCGATCCGTTCCATTTCTTCGATATCCGCGATATCCGATACGTACCGGCACATCCCGGCAGCCACCACATTTTCCCGGCTGGCATAAGCCGGTCCGTAAACCTCTTTGCCATTTTCATCAACCAATTTAAAACACATGGCCGGCTCGATTGTAAGCCCCCTGGCATCCACGACCAGCCCGGTGTGCGGGGAAGCCTCCGTCTGGAGCGACTCGCGCCCGGACTCAATCTCCTCCAGGCGGGTGACTTCATCGGGCAGCACCAGCGAGGCGACCCCCCCGGTCAGCGGGGCTTGCAGGAGAACCTCCACGGCGCCTGTAGAAAAAAAATCGGTTTGTACAACCTCTGCCTTTTTCAATAGATTTTCAAACCCAGCCAGAAGCTTCTCCTCCGATTGCAAAGCCTCCCCCACTGTCTGTGCCGGGGTCAACTGAACCGATTTCCCGGTCTTGAGCAGCCGGCGATAAGCCTGTTGGCGCGCCTTGGCCAGAGCATGATACGGGGCATAATGAAAACCGCGAACCGCCCGGATCTCGCCCTTGCCTGCTGCCAGAATCACATAATCGCTCCAGTTGACCCAGGCCTTCGCCTGGTGATTATCGCGGGCAAAGTCCGGGGTGATGACCACCGGCCGGGACGGGACGGCCGGCTGCGGCAGAAGCAGGCACAGCAGAAAAACGCCGACAATCGGCCATTTGTTCATCCCCCCTCCTTTCTTTCGGATTTTATCACCATCCCCGCCTCCATGGCAGCTGCGGCATAAGCGGCCACATTTTTAAAAGCTTCCTCAATCTCGGCGGTTTTCGGCAGAAATGTCCGCAGGCGATCCAGGTAGCCTTTCTCGAGCATGGCGGCCAGTGTGGGCGCAAAATTGAGATCATAGATCCAGCTGGCCTGCAACAGCTTAAAATCATTTAATGTCTTCAAATCACTGGTACGCACGAGCCGCCCCCCGCGTACGGCATCCATAGCGCCCCGGCTGCAGGCCGCCGTATCCGGCAGACCAAGTGTAACACTCTCGGAACCGGCGTGATCTTCATAATAATCGCCGAACACCTTCCAGATATCGAGTTTGTCTGCATCCCGCAGCAACCTCAAAAAAAAATCCACACGTGCACCCAGGTTGCCAGGCGGCTCAAAGGCGTTATGCAATTGGATAACCTGGCAGATCAGCTCGATATCGGACTGAGCGAGACCGGCTAAAAGCGAATGGGCTTTAATTTCAGAGACACTTAAGCGGGCATGATCTTCCGAATCCGCGTCTTTAAATGTTTTATAAACCCAATACTGCTTAAACCGGCCAACATCGTGGAATAAAGCCATGATTTCGGCAAGCCGGGCGTCCGAATCCGAAAGTTGCAATTTATTCGCCAGCATCAACGAATTGCGGCAGACCCTCCGGGTATGGGCACGCTTCAGGCTGATGGCCTGGTTGTCCGCCGCATTGGAGGAATAGAACCGGTCCACATAGGCAAAAAAACGATTTTTCAATGGGTCCATTGGCCTGCCCGCTACTGATGTCTGCGTTAGAAATCGGTTCGGGGCGGGGTTTCAAAAATACGCCGCTCAATAAAAGAAACAAGCTCGGGCAGTTGAGCAAAATCAAACCGCCTGACAGGGAAACCGGTTTCCGCATCCGTGACAACAGCCACCACCCCGTCAACGCTCCGACAAAGCGGCGGGCTGGCTTCAGTGGCCCGATACACTTCCACCTTCGGGCAATCCGCGGTTTTAAACCCTTCCGCTATCACGATATCGACCTCCCCGAAATACGGTGCCAGTCCGTGGATCCCGCCATCCGCATCGGCAGCCTCCCGGCGGCGGGTGATCATGGAGAGGGTCGTATCTGAAGCGAGCAGGGCAACATCGGAACCGGCTTCAAAATGCCGCCAGCTGTCCTTGCCCCGCTTATCAAAATCCGGGGCATGGTGGGAGTGCTTGATGGTGCCGACCCGGTAGCCGCGGCGCTTAAAAGCCGGGACCAGCATTTCAACAAGCGTCGTCTTGCCGGAATCCGAATGTCCGATTATGGCTATCAGGTGATCCATGTTATCCGCTATCCGCCTGTCTATCCTACTTACTTATCCTGTCTATCCTGCTTACTTGTCCTGTCTATCCTGCTTACTTGTCCTTCTGGCAGGCTACCAAGAGGCACCATAAAACCCCCCTGAAGCCCTTGTCAAGGCAAATAGCGGGTGAAAACCGGCTGCACCGTCATCCGCTCTTGACTTTAACCTTCATATAAATTATTAGGAATAAATAGGATTTTTCAAGTTCACCGCTCGAAAGTTTCGTGAAAAGACTGGTTAAAATCGCCTGATCAGCGGGACAGCCCGGATTGCTTCTGTTTTAACCGCTCTCGGGTAAACGTGACGGGTTGTATGGCCGGAGAATCAAAAACCTGGGTCGGGACCATCGCATTGATACTGGGAGCGGTGCTGCTCGGCGGGGGGGTCCTGTTTGGGGTCTTTCCCCCCGGCCGGGAGGCCCCTCATCTCTTATCGCCGGGCAGTGCATCCGATGCGCCCGCCCGTGACCGCGAAAGATTTGAAATCAGGGAAACCGAACCCCAATGGTGGGAAAGCGCCCGGCCCATTTATTTTGATATTCCCGCCCGGATTCTCGTTAAACTCCCGGAGGCCGGAAAAAAGCAAGCGCGCCGCATAATCGGGCAGGCCTGGGCGGAGTTTGACCGCATGGGGGAAATCTTCAACCCCTTTGATCCGACCACTGAAGTGGCGCTTCTGAACCAGAATCCGCCCACCGAATGGACCGATATTTCCCCCGCCCTTTATGAAACCCTCAAAATCGCCCGGAAACTCTGGACAGCCAGCAACGGCCGGTTCGATCCCACCTCCCTTCCGCTTAAACAACTCTGGCAGGAGGCCGAGAAAACACAGGAATTCCCTTCAGGCCGGGACATTCTGCAGACACTTCAGCGCGTGGGCTTTGAAAAGGTGGCCACGCGGGCGAACAACGGCGGCCAGCTCCGCCTGAAGGAGCCGGTTGTGCAGCTTGATTTTGGGGGCATCGCAAAAGGTTACGCACTGGACCGGGTCCGGAAACAACTCGACGGCAACGGTGTTTCCGACGGCCTTATCCAGCTTGGGGGGGAAATTTGCGCCTTCGGCAAAAAAAACAGGGAGCCCTGGCGCATCGGCATCCAGCATCCCGAACGGATGGAGGCTCTCTGGGGATTGCTCGCCAGCAATAAAGACATCCGTGTTTCCACCAGCGGCAACTATCGGCAGCCCCTGAAAATTCAGGGCCAGTCCGTTTACCATATTTTTAATCCAAAAACAGGGCATCCCGTGTCTGAAAAAGTCCTTGGCATCACCACGGCAAGCCTCGACGGTTCCCATTCAAATGCCCTGCTTGACGGTGCGGCAACAGCCATCACGATTATGGGCCCGGCAGAAGGGTTGGCGTTTGCGGAAAGACTGGGGATTGAGGCATTAATTCTTACCCGGGAGGGGCCCCGGAACATTGTAGAGACCATGAGCCCCGGCTTTTCAGAGTCTTACAGGCGGCAGGGGAAAAACACCGGGATTGCCCCTGCCCGCGGCGGTTGACGGCTCAGCCATCCCCGTCCCGGAGCCCTGAGAAAACAATTTTTTTTGGCAATTCCGCCTGTATTCGGTATAATAAAAATTCATTCCGGCAACGCTTATTCAGCTTATTTACAGGAGCCTCTCATGAGCGATATCACAGACTGGGACTGGAACGAGGGCAAGCGCGTGATTTCCGATATCAACCAGTGGCGTGAGAGCTTCGCCCGAGTGGAGGAGCCTTACGCCAGTCCGGATGGGGAATCGGTTGCCGCCATCGTAAAAGTCGACGAAATGACCTTCTCTATCTGTGAAAACGGAACTGCCTGGGATCGTCATTTCGATAAAATCTGGTTTTTGCGCTATGGCCCGGATAACCGGGCTGCCGCCCTGGTTTCGGATACCGCCCTGTGGACCGTGGCGGTGGCCGGAAAAACCTGGGAAAACTGGTTTGAATTTGCCTGGGACACCAAATTCGGCAACAGGGAGGGCCGCATCAGTGTTGCCGCCCAAAAAGAAATGCGTTATTTTGCCGTCACCGACGACAATCCCTGGGATACGGGGTTTTACAACCTGAACCATTTAACGGCAAGTCCCGATGGCGCATCCGCTGCTGCCGTGGTCCAGACCCAGCCCATCAATGAAGCCGACATTGACGGCTTCCAAAAGGGCTGTTTCACCGTGGCCGTCAACGGCCGCCCCTGGCCGGAAAATTTTCTGAATATCTGGGAAATCGCTTTTGACCCCGAAGGAAAACGCGTGGCGGCGGAGGCCCGGGTCAATCTGAGGGATTACACGATCATCGTCGACGGCGAACCCTGGGATGCGCGTTTTGCTTCGGTGTGGGAGCCCGTCTTCAGCCCAGCAGACGGATCCGTCACGGCACCGGTACGCATTGCCGGCGGATGGGCCCTTGCGCGCAACGGCGAACTTTTTTGGCAAACGCCGTTTCACCAGCTCTGGCACCATATTTACAGCAGAGACGGAATGCGGATCGCTGCCATTGTCAGCCCCAAATTCGGGCGATGGACCCTTTGCGTTGACGCCGTGCCTTGGAAACTGAGCTTTAAAGACCTGGTCACGGACCCGGTTTTTTCCCCGGATGGCCGCCGTAGTGCCTGCGTCGGCAAGACAGACGGGAAATGGACCATTGCTGTAGATGGCATCGCCTGGGATGATACCTATGACATGGCCTGGCCCCCGGTTTTTTCCCCGGACGGCCGCCATGTGGCGGCAAAGACGGAAAAAAACGGCATTTATCGAATCGTCGTCAACGGCCGGCCGATCCCGGAAGACTATCAAACCCTCTGGAACCCCGTTTTCAGCCCGGATGGAGAGAAGCTGCTGGTCAGGGGGATCGGCAGGGACCGCAACGCGGGCCGCTACGTCCGGTCCGTGCTGCCGTTGGCCGGGATTCTGGGATAATCAAGGAGGTTCACATGATGTATACCCTTTATGAGATTGCCAGCGGCCCCTTGGTCTGGCTGGCATTTGCCGTATTCATCCTGGGCAGCCTGTACCGGCTGATCTCCATGGCCCGGCTGGCGGTAAAAAAGGATGCCGTGGTGTTTAATTATTTGAGCCCCTTCTATGCCCTGCGCTCCATTCTGCACTGGATCATCCCCTTCGCCAGCGTCAATATGCGAAAGCACCCCGTGATGACCGCCGTCGCTTTTGCCTTCCACATCTGCCTGTTTCTGGTGCCGATCTTTCTTTGCGCCCACATCATCCTCATTAACGAAGCCTGGCAGATAAGCTGGTGGTATATACCTGACACAGCGGCGGATATCATGACCCTGACTGTCATTGCCGCCTGCATTTTTTTCCTCTGCCGCCGTCTTCTGCTGCGCGAAGTCCGCTATTTAACCACCGTCTCCGATTTCCTGATACTGGCCGCGGTGGCCGCCCCTTTCATCACCGGCTTCTGGGCCCAGCATCAATACCCCGGCCATGTTGCGGCAAGCCTCCTGCACATCCTGTCCGGGGAGCTTATCCTTGTGATGATCCCTTTTACGCGGCTGAGTCACATGCTTTTCTTCCCTTTCATCCGGGGATACGCCGGCTCCGAATTCGGAGCGATAAGAAACGCCAGGGACTGGTAAATCAATTCTTTCAAGCAAGGAGCACGCCGCATGAATGAACCGGCTGAAACCAGCAAACAGTTAACCAGGGACAAAGGCATCGAGGCGGGGACGGCCCGCCTGACCCCGGAAAAAGTGGCGCAAACCGTCCAGGAAATGCTGGCCGCAGAAGGCGGCGCCCGGCTGAAAGCCTTTATTGAGACCTGCGCGCACTGCGGCCTGTGCAGCGAAGCCTGTCACTTCTACCTTTCCAACGACAGGAATCCGGTTTATTCGCCGGCAGGCAAAATCAAACAGACAATCGGCGAAATAGTCAAAAAGCGCGGCAAGGTCTCGGTTGAGTTTATCCAGTCCGCCTGCGAGATCGCTTTTACCGAGTGCAATCTCTGCCGGCGCTGTGTCATGTATTGCCCCTTTGGCATTGACGCCTCCTACATGATGCTTTTTATGCGGCGCATCTGCCACAAACTGGGTGTTGTGCCGCAATACATACAGGACACGGCCCACAGCCATTCAGCCACCTTAAACCAGATGTGGGTGAAGGAGGATGAATGGATCGACACCCTGCAGTGGCAGGAAGAGGAAGCCCAGGATGAAATCCCGGATTTGCGCATTCCCATTGAAAAAGAAGGCGCTGATATTTTCTACTCCGTGATCGGCCCGGAACCGAAATTCCGCGCCCAGCTCATCTACCAGGCGGCTGTGATCATGCATACCGCGGGGGTGGATTGGACCATGCCGGCCACGCCGGGGTGGGATAACAGCGATATGTGCATGTACACCGGGGATGTGGAAATGATGGCCCGGCTGAAAAAAGTTCACTTTGAAACCGCCATGCGTCTTAAAACCAAGCGAATCGTCATGGGCGAGTGCGGTCACGCCTTCCGCTCGGTCCATGATGTGGGCAACCGCATTCTGGGTTGGAAGATGTCGCCGCTGCCGGTGGTCCACGCCATTGAATTCTATTATGAACTTTTAAGAGACCGCAAAATCATCATCAAAAAGAAATTTCCGGAGCCGGTGACCTTTCATGACCCCTGCAACATTGTCCGCGGCCGCGGGCTTCACGAGAAGGCCAGGTACATTATCTCGGCCACCTGCAAGGAATTTATTGAAATGCACCCCAATCGGGAGCACAATTACTGCTGCTCCGCCGGCGGCGGGGTCATCAACTGCGGCCCCCCGTTCAGGAACAAACGGGTGACGAGCAACCGGGTCAAAGCCGAGCAGCTTGCCGAAACCAAATCCAAGGGGGCCAAGGTTGTTATCGCCCCCTGCCACAACTGCCACGGCGGCCTTGAGGACATTATCCAACACTACGAACTCGGCATGGAGCTTAAATTTCTCGGCGACATTATCTACGAGGGGATGGAAAAAGAATAGCCGGGAGATACCAGGCGGCAATAAAGGCAGGGCTGAAGGTGGCAAAACGAATGAACCGGCCCGACGCCCCCTCTCATTGCACAAAAGTAAAAGGAGCAAGGCATGGGCGGCAGACATATATGGAGGTTCCTTGGCCTGGCCGGACTGATTGTCCTGGCCTCGGTTTTAACCGCTTATTCTCAGGGCGATATCGCGTTTGTCAAAGACAGCGGGTTTGACGAGCATCTTCGCCCGCCTGTTCCCTTTGAACATGATGTTCACAATGAAAATGCCGACCTGTTCGATTGCACTGTCTGCCACCATGTGTATGAAAACGGGGAAAAACTCGATGAGGCCTCCATCGGCATGGAATGCTCACAATGCCATCAAGGCACCGGAGAAGATGACCGAATGCCGCTGATTCGCGCCTATCACGGGCAATGCCGCGGCTGTCACCTGGAAGCAAAGGCCGGCCCCATACTGTGTGGGCAATGCCACCAGCGAACCGGCCCCTGAGAAGTCGATGCCAATCATCAAAAAGGGAGTTTTTCATGGCCAAAAAAATTCTAGTTATCGACGATGATCCATATACCGTAAAATACCTGGAAACCTTATTTCAGGACAACGGATATGAGACCTGCAGCGCGGCAAACGGCGTTGAAGGCTACGATGTGCTCAAGGCTGAAAAACCCGACCTGATCACGCTCGACCTGGAAATGTCCCAGGAGTGGGGAACCCGTTTCTATCGCCGC
>CAZNSO010000002.1:0-68455 GCA_964575805.1 uncultured Desulfobacteraceae bacterium | reverse complement strand
GATCACGCTCGACCTGGAAATGTCCCAGGAGTGGGGAACCCGTTTCTATCGCCGCCTGTCCAAGGACCCGGATTTCAAGGACCTGCCCGTCATCGTGATAAGCGGGATGCCCAGCAGCCACCTGGCCATAAAAAGAGTGGCGGCCCACTTGAGCAAACCCTTTGATGCGGACGAGCTGCTCCAGATTGTCCGGCGGGTGCTTGGTTGAGCCCGCGGGGCAGGTGCCGGCGAAAAGACGGGAATATTTTTCTTTGATCCTTCAATGCCCTGAAACACACACGGCATAAACAGCTTTTGCCCAAGCGGCAAAAAGAGCCCCCATGAAAAAAATTCTCCGCACTTTCCGAAAACGACTGGCGGCCAAGCTGATCATCTCCGTCGGCATTGTGCTGGCCGTGTCCCTTGCGGCCTGGACCTGGTTCAATATCCATTACCAGCGTGACAAATTGACCCAGGGGGTGATCCAGGATATAGACCGCCTGAGCACCACCATCAAGCTTGGCACTCACTATGCCATGATGCTCAATGCCCGCTCCGATATCACCCAGATCATCAATAACATCGCCAAGCAAAAAGAAATCCAGGCCATCCGAATCTACAACAAAGCCGGGGAAATCAAATTTTCCAGCAATAGCGGGGAAATCAACCGGAAAGCCGATATCAATGACAAAGCCTGCCGGATCTGCCACGCCAGCGACCCGCCCCGGCAGCACCTGCCCCTGGATCGACGCACCCGCATGGTCAAAACCAATGACCGTCCCCGGCTGATGGGCATTGTCAGTCCCATCCGGAATGAACCGGGCTGCACGCGGAACTGCCATTTCCACAGCGAAGCGCAGAGCATCCTCGGCGTGTTGGATGTGGTCGTCTCTCTGGAGAGCACCGATCAATTTCTGCTCCGGCTGGAGGAATGGACCATCGGCTTTACCATCGCCCTTTTTCTGGTGATCTCCCTGATTCTCTGGCTGGTGCTCATGCGTTTTGTCAACCAACCGATTCAAAGGCTGATCAATGGCACCCACCGCGTGGCCAAGGGGGATCGTTACGCCAAAATCAAGCTCAATCAATCCGATGAAATGGGCCGGCTGGCCAGTGCCATCAATCATATGGCCGAAGAAATCGAACAGAAACAGGGGGAAGTCAACAAGCAGAAACAGGAATACCAGAACCTGTTTGAACAGGTGCCCTGTTTTATAACGGTAGTGGACCGGGATTTCCGCCTGATCCGGTTCAACCGGGAGTTTGCCGAACAATTTGAACCGAAATTCAAGGAGAATTGTTTTAACGCCTACAAGGGACGGCAGGAAAAATGCGAACACTGCCCGGTGGAGAAAACTTTTGAAGACGGCAGGCTCCACTTTGCAGAAGAATCCGGCTTTGATAAAAACGGGGAGACCCGGCACTGGATTGTGCGGACGTCGCCGATCACGGATGAAAACGGAGAAGTGATCGCCGCCATGGAGATGTGCCTGGACATTACCCCGCGCAAACGGCTGGAAGAGCGCCTGAAAGCTTCCGAAAAAAAATATCACGCCATATTCAACAACATTCCCAACCCGGTATTTGTCCTGGACACGGAAACCCTCGAAATCATGGACTTAAACGACTCCGTGGAAACAGTTTACGGCTACAGCAAGGAGGAACTCATCAACCGGCTGTTCACCGAACTCTTCCATGAAAACGAGGCCGCGTACTACAAGAAACAAATCGCCGCCTCAACCGTGATTAACAAGGTCAAACAATTCCACAAAAACGGGGACCGCCTCTATGTCAACATCCGGATCTCCCCTTCCGAATACGCCGGTCACCGGGTGTATCTCATCACCACCAGCGATATCACCCAGCGGCTGGAAACCGAACAGCAGTTGGTTCAGGCAAGCAAGATGGCCACATTGGGCGAGATGGCCACCGGCATTGCCCATGAACTGAACCAGCCCCTATCGGTCATCAAAACCGCCAGCGGCTTTCTGATGAAAAAAAAGCAGCAGGGCGCCTCCGTTGCTGACACCGTGGCGGCCTCCATGCTCGAAAAAATCGACTCCAATATTGACCGGGCCACCAAAATCATCAACCATATGCGCGACATTGCCAGAAAATCGGAGCTGCGTCTGGAGCCTCTGAACCTGGTGCAGGTAATCGAAAAAGCCCATGAAATGTTTCAGCAGCAGTTAAAACTCCGGCAGATTGTTGTGCAATGGGACGTCGAGGAGAATCCGCCCATGGTCAACGGGGACCCGGACCGTCTGGAGCAGGTCTTTATCAACCTGTTCGTCAATGCCCGCGATGCCATCGAGGAAAAGTGGGGGGGGCGCGAGGCCCCGGAAGAAGCCAAAAAAATCCGCATCAGCTGCCAAACCCGTGGGGCCTTCCAGGTCGTTGAATTCTGCGACTCCGGCCCCGGCATCCCCCCCAATATGGCGGACCGCATTTTTGAACCCTTCTTCACAACCAAGGAAGCCGGGAAAGGAACCGGCCTCGGGCTTTCCATCAGCTACGGCATCATCCGGGACTGCGGGGGCAGCATTGCCGTTGGCCAAAGTGAAACCGGGGCCTGCTTTGTCATCAAATTTCCGATAAGGAAGGAAAATGAATCTGCCACCAATCCTGATCGTTGACGACGAGCCCGATATCCGTGAAGTCCTGAGCATCACCCTCACCGACAGCGGGTACACGGTTTACACGGCTGAAAGCGGCGCCGCCGCCCTTGAGATCTTCCGGGAGGTCAACCCCCCGATCGTGCTCACGGATATCAAAATGCCCGGCATGGACGGCATTGAACTGCTTGAAAAAATCAAGAATGAAAACCCGGAAGCCGAGGTTATCATGATCACCGGCCACGGGGACATGGATGTGGCCATTAAAAGCCTGCACCATGATGCCACCGATTTCATCACCAAACCCATCAATGATCAGGCACTGGAGACCGCGCTGAAAAAAGCCCGGGACAAGATCGCCCTGCGCCGGAAAATGCAGGAATACACGGAGAACCTGGAGCATTTGATCCTCGAAAAATCCCGGCAGCTGGCTTCACTGGATTCGGGGCAGGCCGCCGGTGCCGGTGCCGCCGGTTATTCGCCCCAGACGATCTTTGAGGAACTGCCCTGCTTTATCGCCATCCTGGACCGGAAATTCTATTTCACCACCACCAACCGCTGGTTCAAGGAAACATTCAACGGGCAGACGGAAACGCAGCGCTGCTTCCAGATATGCAAGCAGGAAGCGGCGCCCTGCCGGCAATGTCCGGCGGCCGCCACCTTCGGCGACGGCCAGCCCCATGAGGCCAAAACCGATTTTACCAGTCCGGAAGGCCAGACGTATCCCGTCCTGGTATGGACCTCCCCCATCCGCAATGCCGAGGGCGTGATTCACCAGGTCCTGATGATGGCAACCCCAATTGATCGGCTGGCCGATCTCCAGGATCATTTAAGTTCGCTGGGACTTATGGTCGGCTCTGTCTCCCACGGATTGAAAGGCCTGTTGACGGGTCTTGACGGCGGCATGTACATGCTGGATTCCGGCCTTGAAAAACAGGACACCAGCCAGGCCCGGGAAGGCCTGCAGATGGTCAAATCCATGACGGAACGAATCCGCAACATGGTGCTGGACCTGCTGTTTTACGCCAAAAAACGGGAACTGAAAAAACAGACGGTAAATCTGGCGGACTTTGCCGGGGAGGTGGCTTCGGTGGTGGAAGCCAAACTGCAATGGCAGGGCATCGAGTTTATCCGGAATTTCGATCAGGCCGCAGGCCAGTTCTCCGCAGACACGGGCATGCTGCGCTCAGCCCTGGTCAACATCCTGGAGAACGCCATGGACGCCTGCGTGACAAACAAGGAAAAATCCGGCAAAATCATTTTTACAGCCGCTTCGCAAAACGATCAGGTACGTTTTGACATTGAAGACAATGGCATCGGCATGGACAAGGAAACCATGGACAATATCTTCACCCTTTTCTTTTCATCCAAAGGCAAGCAGGGAACCGGCCTGGGCCTTTTTATCGCCAACAAGGTCGTCACCGAGCACGGCGGGGAGATCTCGGTCGAATCCGAGGAGGGGAAAGGCTCACGGTTTTCGGTCATTCTGCCCGGCTAAGCGCCATCAGGCAGGGGAGGTTTTCCCCTTCCCTACATCCCGGGCAGGGCATCGAGCATCATGTCATCACGGGAGTTGTTCAACTGGAATCCCACCACGTCCCTATTGGAGCTGAACCTGAGGTAAGTGGCCGCCACTATGGGGCCGGCGAACATATCCGCCGGCGAACGAAGCACTTTCCCATATGCAGCCAGGGTCATGGGTTTTTTATTGATTTCAAAGCCTTCATCATCATAGAGGGTTAAATCGATATCAGCGGCCGCTGCCGTGGTGTTGACAAAAGCGATGCCGGTCCACCCCTGCTGCTCCAGTTTCGGGAAAACCCCTTCCCGGCGCTGGATGTTGACTGTCGAGTAGCCGGCCAGCTTGTTGCCATCGCCCGAGCCGAACAGTTCGAACCCGTTGAGCGCCTGGGAGGACTCCACCTTGAACCAGGCGGTGTCGGCCGGCAGTTCCAAATCGCCAATGTTGCCAAAAAGCTTTCCCCGCCCGGGGATCTGCTCCTGCGTTGCGCCCAGAGGCTGACCCGTCTCCGAATAAGGCGTCACGGTCAGGCTGGCCTTTGTAGTGGCCGTGTTATAGGCCGCGATTCCCGTCCACCAGTTCTTGCCACTCGCCACATGCGGGAAATACAGGGTCCCTGCAGCGCGGTCCTTCAGCAGGACCCCGCTCAGCCTGTTGCCCCGGCCAAACAGCTCCAGGCCGATCACCCCCTCCCCTCCCCTGATAAACGCGGATTCGATGTCAGACTGGAAGGCGCCGTTGAACAGGTCCTTGATGGCAAATTTACTATGCTCGCCCGGCGCCAGGCGCTTTTGCTTCACAGCCCCGTTACTGAAATGGATGTCCAGGTCTTTTCGTGTATCCGTTGTGTTGACAAGCGCCAGCCCGGTCCACCAATTGCTGTTGGATGCAATGTGGGGGATATGGATGTCGTCCGCGTTGGTCTCCTGCACGGCCGGAACCGCCACACGGAAAGCCCCTTGCCGGTAGAATTTGGTGTATCCGCACACATCCTCGGAATGGCTCGAAAATATCACATACGCAACATCAGCCGGATTTGAGAATTCATCCCCCACGATCATGGCCTTGCGCCCATGGCTATTGACCGACAGGGATTTATCGGCTATTCGCGTGCCATCGGCGGAATAGGTGGCAATCGTGCCGGACAAGGCTTTTTCGCTTTTATTGATCAGGCCGATCTCGGTCTCCCACATATGGTTACTGGCGACATGGGGAAAGTATAATTTCCTGGCACTGATATCATCGGGAACACCGGAAAAACTGGCCGTTACCACGGTATCGGCTTCCACGCTAACGCTGGTCGGGTTCTCGCTGCCCGTTAAACCGCCTTCCCAGCCGTCAAACTGGTAGCCCGCCGCGGCAACAGCCTCCAGTGTCACACTCTCTTCAATCCCGCAACTGTAATCCTGGGACGCCGCTGTCTGCAGCTTGCCGTCCACGCGGACATCACCGCCTTCATTCGGGCTGACTTGCACGGTCAGCGTCGATCCGCCTCATTGGGCGACTGCCGGCCCAACGCCCATCCCTGTCGGGACAAAAGGCTGAAAAAAAGTCAACGCGGCAAAAGCCCCAATAACCATCAAACGTTTAAAATGCATGAGAACTTCTCCTTCTTCAGGTTTTTATTTTATTCCAATAACACCATACCCATTCAGCAGAGCTGAAATGCAAAAAGACTACCACAAAGTGACAGGGAGTGTCAAGACAGATCATTCACCGGGCGGTTCGCCGCGGATGAATGCCTGAAAACGGGGGTTGAATTTTTCAGCCGGGAAAAATGATGGTGGTCAAATAAAGGCGGAGGTCTGGGAAAGGTTTAATTCAAGGCCCAGCCCGTCCGGGGCGATGCCCATGGCAAGGCCCAGAAACTGCGGCAGATAGATGACGGCCTGGTGAAGATCCTGGTGTGCGGATCGGGATACCTGGTTTTGATAACCCTCGAGGTTCATCTGGCACATGGGGCAGACCGTGACAATGGCGTCGGCGCCGACCGCCCCGGCCAGGATCGCCGCCACCATCTCCCGGCCGATCTCCGGCTGGATGTTCATCAAAGAGGCGCCGCAGCATTTGGCGCCCATATGCCAATCGTGAATGCCGGCGCCGGTGGCAAGGATCAGGGGCTCCATGGACGCGGGCAGCTCCGGATCATCAAAGACCGCATAGGGACGAAGACACTGGCAGCCATAATAAGGGGCCACGCGGAACCGGTCCATGCCGGTCTGAATGTGGCTTCTCAAGCCCTGAACGCCGATATCTGAGACCAGCACATCCAGCAGGTGCCGAACCTTTTTTGTGCCTTTTAGCGCAAGGCCCTCGCCGGCCAGGGCCTCGTTTACCCTGGCCAGCAGGCCGGGATCTTTCCGGGTTTCCTCGGCCGCCCGCTTCAAGTTCAGGTAACAGGCGCTGCAGGGGACCAGGATGTCCGCGGCGGATGGGTCCATTGACTCTGCCAGGGCCAGGTTGCGTGCCGGCAGGACGATGGACAAAAGATCGCTCTTCGCTTCGGCAGCCGAGGCCCCGCAGCATGTCCAGCCTTCGATTTCAATGAGTTCAAGGCCCAGAACATGGAAGAGCGCCCGGGTGGAACGATCATATTCCTGTGCAGTCCCCTCCAGCGAGCATCCCGGATAATACAGGTAGGTCATTTCTCTTTCTCCAGTTGGGCCACGCGTTCAAACAAGTCGTCAAGCGGATGTTCCAATTCACTTTTGCCCGGCCATGGCGAAATTTTGCCCTTTCTGAGCAGGCTGATGCCAAGGGGGGCGAATTTCAGCGGCGTTATGGGGTTTTTCATTAATACAAAGTAGCGGCGCATGAACTCCATTTCATTTACCCGGCCATGTCTGCGGACACTGTCCAGAAAACTCCCGTAAAAACGCGCGCTCGGCCGGTATTCGGCAATATTGCGACTGGCCGCGATCTGCTTTAGGGCATGCATGGCATCTGTCAAGGCCAATCCCCTGGGGCAGCGCAGCGTGCAGTAATAACAGGCCGAGCACAGGGCAAACGTCCGGCTGTGAAACACCTCGTCGCTTTGCCCCATGACCACCAGCCGCCAGAGCCGGCGGGGCGTGAAATCCATCAAAGCGGCATTTCTGCAGGAGGCCGTGCAGGTGCCGCACTGGATGCAGGCGGCCAGTTCCGCCTGCAAACGGGCCAACGGCTCCTCGGCGCCGGCTCCCCCTGAATCGGCATGAAGGGTGTCTTCGGCTGTGCGCATCCCCTTTTCCCCCCTCTTGTAATAAACCTGACCGGGCGTTTTTCAGTCCGCCCCGCATACGCTGTTCAGGCAAAAAGCGCCATGCGCCGCTACACTCCCCCCAGGGCGGCCTCGATCACTTCAAACATCTCGCCCTCCGAGCCCCGGGACATAATGGTGGCGCTGTTCGGGCAGATGGCGGCGCAGGCCCCGCAGCCCTGGCATTTCAAGGGATCAACCCCGATTTGGCCGGTTTCCGCATCGATTGCACGGGCATCGAATGGACAAACCGTCAGGCATAGACGACAGGCGGAACAAAGACTGTGCCGGACCACGGCTATCCGGCTTCCGACCCGCATCCGCCCCCGGGAAATGATCCGAACCGCCCGCATGGCAGCGGCCTCGGCAGAGGCAATGCTTTCGTCGATGGATCTGGGCGAAAGCGCCAGCCCGCAGGCGAAAACTCCGGCTGCCAGCGACTCCACAGGCCGCCATTTGAAATCCGCCTCCCTGAAAAACCCGTGTTCATCCGCCTGCGCCCCCACCCCCGCCATCAAGGAGGCGGGCAGCACCGGGGTGATACCGGTGGCAAGCACCAGCAGGTCCGCAGAAATTTCAACCGGCTGGCCCAGGATCGGGTCCAGGGTCCGGATAGCCACCCCCCCGCCATTCCCCCCACCCTTTTCAGGCAGGCCGACCTCTGGTTTGGCGTCAGGGGCATAGGGGAAAAAGACCACCCCCTGCTGCCGGGCCCGGGTGTAATAGGTTTCAAAAAAGCCCGGCGTCATCATGTCCCGGTACAGAATATAGACCGCCAAATCCGGGTTCTGCTCCTTTAAATCAAGGGCGTGCTTTAAAGCGGACAGGCAGCAGACGCGGCTGCAGTAATTTCTGGGGGGCTCCCGGCAATCCACGCACTGGATCATGGCCACCGCGGAAAGGGCCCCTGCATCGACCCGCCCCCCGGCGCGGGCGGTTTCAAATTCCTGCTGGGTCATGACGGACGGGCTTGTGCCGTACCCGTAGTTTTCGGTGGCTGCCGGCTCACCGCCGGTAGCCAGGACAATGACGCCATGACGCAGCGTTTCCGAACCTTCCGCCTGGTCCTCCCCTCGGCTGAGGGTGCTTTGAAAACGCCCGATGGAGCCGCGTACAGCCGCCACCGTGGCATTCAAATGCACCCGGATCAGTGAATGCGCCTCCACTTCCCCGATAAGGGACTTGAGAAAAGCAGACACATCCCTTCCGTCAATGGTGCGAAACAGCCATTTGAGGTTTCCGCCCAGGGCATCCGACTTTTCCACAAGCTCCACCCGGTAGCCGTGCCCGGCAACGGCCAGGGCGGCGCTCATCCCGGCAACCCCGCCGCCGATGACCAGGGCGGAGCGCTCGATACCAACGGATTCGTTCGGCACCGGGTGCACCCGTTTAAGACCGGCAATGGCTGCCTTCAACCGGCGTTCCAGGCGGGCGGCCGAATGCCCGGCTATTTCCGTGTCGAAATCCGGGGCGATCGCTTCTTTCGGAAAAAGGTCCTGGACAGAAACGGCGGCCTCCGGAAGCCCTGCGGCTTCAGCCAGTTCCCGGCACTTATGTGAGGAAACGTTGGGGGTGCAGGTGGCCAGCAGGACCCGGTTGCACGGCCGGTCTTTTAAATCCGCCAGCAGGGCGCTCCATCCATCCCCCGTGCAAAGCTGATCCGCTTCCATCAGCCCGCATACGGCCGGATCGCCCTGCAGGCGCCCGGACAGGGCGGAGAGGTCCACGAGATTGGAAAGGCGGCCGTCGCAGGTGCAGATGACCACCTGCACCCCGGGGACCTCCCGGCTGATATCCCGGATGTCCGCCCCGCCTTCATCCACCGGCTCCAGGCTGCCGCCGGCGGCGTGAATGGCCTGGGATGCAGCACAGGCCGCCGCGCCCGAACGGATCAGCACTTCATTGATATCGCTCAGCCCGGAGACCGCACCGCCAAGGAAAATACCGGGTTTTGCCGTCCGGGTGAGCGAGAAGGGCCGGGGCGCGGGAAACCCCCACGAATTGAGGTCCAGCCCCATCATTTCCGAAAATTTTTCCGCAGCCGCCCCGGGCCGCTGGCCCACGGACAAAACCACCAGGTCAAACCAAGCCTGGTGGGCGCCTTCCCCATCCATGTACCGGATTAAAAGGTGCTCCTCATCCCCGGCATCGGCAACCGAATGCACGCGGCACCGCTGAAGCTGCACGCCCGAGTTCTCAGCCGCGTCCAGGTACTCTTGGAACGGCTTTTCAAAAACCCGCATATCCATGTAGAAAATGACGGTCTCCACCTCGCCGCCGCTCAGTTGGCGGGCCAGCATGGCCTCCTTGACCGCCGACATGCAGCAGATGGAGGAGCAGAAATCCGCATCCGCCTGCAGATCCCGCGACCCCACGCACTGGATCCAGGCAATTTTCCGGGCAGGCCGCTTGTCCGAAGGGCGAAGCAGCTCGCCCCCGCAAGGGCCGGTTCCGCTGATCAGCCGTTCAAACTCCAGGTGCGTGAGCACATTCTGATATTTCCCGTATCCGAAAACATCCTTTGCATCTGCGGGATCAAAATAATGGCAGCCGGTGGCCAGAACCACCGAGCCGACTTCGATGCCACGTTCCCGGCTGTCCCCGCTTTCCTCATAGAGCCGGTAGATCTGGGGCAGCAGGGCCTCAGGGTCAAAAGGCTTGACCAGGTAGTCAACCGCCCCCTCCTTCATGGACGCCACCGCCGTCTCGATGGTGGCATAAGCGGTCATCATCACCACCTGCAGTTCCGGGGAAATCCCCATGGCTTCCTGGAGCACCTCCACGCCTTCCATGCCGGGCATTTTAATATCCAGCAGCATTAAATGGTACGGCCCGGCGTTTAACTTCTCCAGCGCCGCCTCCCCGGATTCGGCCATGTCGGCAGAGAAGCCTTCATCCGCCAGCAGGGCCCTCAGGGAATCGCGGACAATCAATTCGTCATCGACCACCAGGATTTTAAATTTTTCGCGATCCGCCGTTGCCATGCGGATGGCACCGGTCGGGCAGACCGGGATGCATTTTTCGCAATGCGTGCAGGCTGAGAGATCAATGACGAAGGTGCCCGGAAGTGCTTGCGGGGCCGGCTGGTAAATGGCCTTCCGGGTCGAGAGGCCCGCGTTGAATTCGTCTTTGACTTCAACCGGGCAGGCCGAGGCACAAGCGCCGCAGCCCATGCACCGGTTCGGGTCCACCAGTGTCGGGTGCTGGCGGAGCAGCACCTCAAAGCGTCCGGCCTCTCCCGAAACCGCTTTTACCTCGGTGGCGGGCAGCACCTCGATATGGTCATGAAAGAGCCCGCGTCTCAGGCACTGCTGGCTGGCCTGATCCGGCTCCGCGGATGGCAGCATGCGGCACATGCCGCAGCGGTTGGTGGGAAACTGGTGATCCAGCTGTTCCAATATACCGCCGATATGGGGGGCCTTGTCCACCAGGAAAACACGGTAACCGGTTTCCGCCAGATCAAGGGCGGCGCGCATGCCGCTGATGCCGGCGCCGACCACCAATGCAGATCCGGATTTTGCCGCCATTGTCATTCCTCCCTCAAGAGCCCAGACCAACGATATCGGAAAACTCGTTTTCCCTGAACACCAGAAGCGGCGGGACCTCCTCGGCGCTCCGGCCGGCCGCGTAATCAAAGACGGCCTGGGTGCGATGGGCAACGGTTCGAAAAAGCTCCGTCAGAGCGATATCATTGGGACAGGCATTGGAACACTGGCCGCAGCCCACGCAGGCCGTGCTCATGTGCACAAGCCGGGTGATATGAAAAAAGACCGTATCCGCGGGCATCTTGAGCGCCCCCTTGCGTTCGCTCCATTTCAGGTACTGCAGGGGCTCATGGTCAAACACATCCGTGGTGAACACGCACTCCCGGCAGTAACAGACGGGGCAGGCCACACGGCAATTATAGCAATTGACGCATCCGGCCAGGTAGGCGGACAATTTTTCAATGGAGTTGACCGCCTCCGCGGTTTCGGCAAAAACCCGGTCACGTTCGGCCACACGCGCTTCAACCCGGGCATTGACCGCTCCCTCCCGTTTTTCCGGCGTCTGGACAGAGCTTGCGCCGATTTTTTCAAGGATTCCCCGGCCCTTTTCCGTTCGCCCCTCCAAAAAAAGCCCTTTTCCCGGATCCACCCCCCAGAGGCCGATCAAAATATCCGCCCCTTCGGGGACCGGCTGCTCGCAAATCCGGCAGGCCGGGCTGAGCCCCGCCGTGCCGGGCGGTTTATCGTCTGAGAGAACAGCCTTGCAGAAACTCTCGCCCGAGGCCTCCGGGTTTTCTTCGAGAAAAGTTTGATAGCCCTCATTGGTAAGGGCCCCGGGGCAATCCATGCCGATTATGACGACCGGCTCCCGGCTGCTCTGGTGCAGCTTTTCCAACTCCACATGGGCCCGTATCTCGCATGGCCGAAGGACCGCCGCGATCTGCGCGTCCAGCCCCTTGCGGGTCAGCCGGGAGAGATTTTTCGCGGAATTGACGGGAAAGGCTGGCGCCAGGGGATCGGCCGCATCCAGAAGCGCCGCGTTTGAAACCAGGGCGGGCATCACGTTTTTTTTCATCGGCAGCTGCCTTGGGACCAGCAGGGCACTGACATCGTCGAGATCCAGAACCGCTTTTAAAAACTGCCGGATCCCTGTCAGCAAATCCGGCTCCTGCCCCTCAATTTGATACCAATTCGTCATTGCGAGCTCTCCCTATTGTCCGGATACCGACTATATGACCATTTGCTGCCGGCATTCATTCGGTCCCAGGGCCTTGATCTGCGACACCATGGTCTTGATGGTATCGGCAAACTGGATGCCGTCGCTGGCACCGATCCAGGTCAGCCGCAGCCTTTCCGGCGCCAGACCGAATTGCGGCAGAATTTCCTTTAAGAGCCGCATCCGGCGCCGCGCCTTCAGGTTGCCGTTGATATAATGGCAGTCCCCGGGATGGCAGCCGCTGACCAGAACCGCGTCCGCCCCGTCCAGGAGCGCCTTGATAACATATTTGGGATCCACCATGCCGGTGCACATCACGCGGATCAGCCGGACATTCGGCGGATAGGTCAGCCGGGAGGTGCCGGCGAGATCAGCCGCGGTATAGGTGCACCAGTTGCAGACAAAAGCGATGATGGTGGGCTCGAATTCCTCTTCCATGGGCTCTCCTTAACAGGCTTTTACGGTGCCATCCGGTTGACGGCATAGATGGCGTTAAAAAGGCCATCGATCTCCGAGACAAGCTGTTTCTCCTTGAAATGCCGCACCTGGGCCGCCCCGGAGGGACAGATCGCCGCGCAGCTGCCGCAGCCCTTGCAAACCGCTTCATTGACCACCGAAATGCGGCGGCGATGATCGAACTCGATGGCTGAATACGCGCACTGTTCGATACACATCCGGCACCCCGCACACAGGTCGGGGTCGATCCAGGAAATGGCGGAAGGGATCTGAACCTTTCCCCGCGTGGCAAGGGACAGGGCTTTGGACGCAGCGCCGGAAGCCTGGGCAACGGTGTCCGGAATATCTTTCGGCCCCTGGCAGGCCCCGGCAATAAAGACCCCGCCGGTTGCGGTGTCCAGGGGGCCCAGCTTGGGATGCTCTTCCAGGAAGAAACCGTCCGCCCCCAGGCTCATTCCAAATACCCGGCTGACATCCCGGGCGTCGGGTCTTGCCTCCATGGCCACGCACAGGATGACCATGTCCACGGGTACCCGGATGGGGCGTCCCAAAAGCGTATCCTCGGCAAGGGCGATCAGCTTGCCCGACTCTTCCGGGCTTATGGCCTGATCCGTAATCTCGGCGACCTTTCCGCGGACAAACGTTGTGCCCTCCTCCTGGCACCGCCGGTAAAACTCTTCGTACCCTTTCCCGAAACAGCGCTGATCAATATAGAAGTCATACACCTTCGTGTCATGGCCCACCTTGTCCTTGATCAGGTGGGTGAATTTCAATGCATACATGCAGCAGACCCGGGAGCAGTATTCATGATAATTCACATCCCGGCTGCCAACACAGTGAACAACCGCCACGCTCTCCGGGGTCCGGGTGAACTCCCCGTTTTCATCGCGGATCAGGATTTTGCCGCCGGTGGGGCCGGTGGCGTTGCTCAAACGTTCAAACTCCAGGCCGGTGTAGACATTCGGGTACCTGCCATATCCGTAGGGCTTGATTCGGGCGGGGTCCATGAGATCATAGCCGGTGGCGACAATGAGGCTGCCGACCTGGATTTCGCGGGTTTCCTCCTTCATCCGGTGATCAATGGCGTTTGCCTGGCAGGTCCCCACACACTGCATGCACTCGCAGCATCCCCCGCAGTTCAGGCACCGGTCCGCCTCCTGCCGTGCATCAGCCTCCATCAGACCCTTGTTCACGGGGTCAAAACCATGAATCCGGGTTGCAGCCTCCGTGTGAGCGGGCTCCATCCGGGACCGCCTCGGCGTCGGATCCGGGATGGGCATCCAGTCCGTGCCGGGGGCTGATGACTTTTCAGCAGCGTCCGCAAAGGCGGCCAGATCCCTGCCATTGACGTACTGATCAATGGCTGCCACGGCCCGATGGGCCTGGGCCACCGCCTCCACCACAGAAGCCGGGCCGGTAACAGCGTCACCGCTGGCAAACACATACTCGATGGAAGTTTGCAGGGTTTGCGGGTCGGCTATAAGGGTGCCGCGCCTGGAAAGCGCAATCTCCCCATCCGGGAGCTGTTCGGCAAGGCCCGTGCTCTGGCCGATGGCTGAAATAATGAGATTGCCGGGAATTTCGAATTCAGAGCCCTCGATGGGAACCGGCCGGCGGCGGCCGCTTTGATCCGGCTGGCCCAGTTCCGTGCGCATGCACGCCAGGCCGGCGGCGCGGCCCTGCTGTTCAATGATGCGAACCGGTGCGCTCAGATAATAAATCTGGATCCCCTCTTCCAGGGCTTCGGCAATCTCTTCGGCATAGGCCGGCATCTCCTCGCGCGAGCGGCGGTAGACCATGCTGACGTTCTCCGGGCCCAGGCGCCTGGCTGAGCGGGCCGCATCCACGGCAACGTTGCCGCCGCCAATAACGATCACAGCTTCGCCCACCTCCGGAGCCCGGCCGGTGTTGACCCGGCGGAGGAATTGGGTGGCATCCATGACGCCGCTGGCCGCCTCTTCCCCGGCGATGCCCAGCTTGACCGGGAAGTGGGCGCCCGTGCCCATGAAAACGGCGGCAAACCCTTCCGACCGGAGACCGGAAAAGGAGATGTCCCGGCCCAGCCACAGGCCGGTGCGCACCTCAATGCCGGTTTTAAGAATGAAATCAATCTCGCGGTCCAGGACTTCCGGGGGCAGCCGGTAGTCCGGGATTCCCAGCCGGAGCATCCCCCCCAGCACCTCGCGGCCTTCAAAAATGACCACCTGGTATCCTTTAAGACGCAAATAATAGGCAGCCGTAAGCCCGGCCGGGCCGGAGCCGATGACCGCGATGCGCTCCGGGCGGTCCTTGATCTCAGGCACCGGCAGCTCTCCCGGGGCCACCTGATCCGCGGCAAAGCGTTTGAGCTCCCGGATGGACACCGCCTGGTCAACTTCCGCCCGGCGGCAGTTGGATTCACAGGGATGCGGGCAAACCCGGCCCAAAACACCGGGCAGCGGCAACCGCTCCATAATCAGCGCAAGGGCTTCACGGTATTTTCCCTGGCCGATCAGCTGGACATACCCCTGGACATTGGTGCCGGCCGGGCAACTCGTGGTGCAGGGCGCCCGGTCCCTTTTATCGATGACATAGGTGATCGGCACGGCCTGGGGAAAGCATCGGTAAATGGCCGTGCGCCGGGAGAGCCCTTCATCCCATCGGCTCGGCATGGAAACCGGGCACACGCTCATGCACTCGCCGCAGCCGGTGCAGACGCCCTCCACGACATAGCGGGGCTTGCGGCGCACCGTAATCGTATAATTGCCGATATAACCGTCTACGGCCTCCACTTCCGAGTAAGACAAAAGCTCGATATTGGCGTTCTGGGCGACTTCCACCATTTTCGGGGTGCCGATGCAGGCCGCGCAATCCAGGGTGGGAAAGGTTTTGTCAAACTGGAGCATGTGGCCGCCGATGGTGGTGTCCTTTTCCACCAGGTAAACTTTGTGCCCGGCATTTCCCAGATCCAGGGCCGCCTGCATACCCGCAATGCCGCCGCCGACAACCATTATATCCGGATGCACACCGACCTCACGGGTTTCCAGCGGATAATGAAACTGCACCCGGTTGACCGCCGCCGCCGCAAGCGTTTTCGCCTTCTGCGTGGCCACGTCCGGACTTTCCGTGACCCAGGACACCTGTTCCCGCACCGATGCCATCTGGAAATAGTAGGGATTCAGGCCCGCGCGCCGGCAGGCCCCCTGGAAGGTTTTTTCATGAAGGCGGGGAGAGCAGGAAGCCACAACCACCCGGTTCAACCCATATTCCCGGATATCGTTTTCAATGAGTTCCTGGCCGGGATCCGAGCACATGAACTTGTAATCCCGGGCGATTACTACATGGTTCAATTGGCTGACAAACCCGGCGACTTCTTCGACCCGGACTTTTGCGGCGATATTGATGCCGCAGTGACAGATGTAGAAACCAACTCTAAGAGCCATTGAACCCCCCTGTCAGGGAAGGTGGAAAGGAATGGGGCCTTTAATTATAAGCATATGCCATTAATTTAATCAGGTCAAGAGCAGATGCCGGATCAATGGCAAGATTTCCGGGAAAAGTTTAGGAACGGCTGCCTGCCGGCAGTTCCAGGGTAAAGCAGGCCCCGCCGCCGGGTTGGTTGGCGGCCGTCACCCGGCCGCCATGATGCTTGACGATTCCGTACACCGTGGAAAGCCCCAGCCCCACCCCGTAGCCGGCCGCCTTGGTCGAAAAAAAAGGCTCAAAGATCCGGTTTTTTTCGGCCTCGGCAATCCCCGGCCCCGAGTCCCGGACCTCGATTGCCACCCGGCCGCCATCTCCGCCGCTGCAGGCGGACAGCCACAGATTACCCCCCTCGGGCATGGCGTCCACGGCGTTGAAAATCAGGTTGATGACGCATTGCTGCAGCTGGTTGAAGTCTCCATGGACGGGGGGAAGCTGTTCAGGCAGGGACAGGGAGCACGCGATATGCTGGAGCTGAAGCTTGTGCTGGCTGAGCAGCAGGCAGCGGTTCAGCAGATCGGCCACATCAATCGGCGTGAATTCCTGCGCCGGGGCCCGTGAAAACGAAAGCAGATTGGAAATAATTTTCGAGCAGCGGCTGGTTTCGCTTTCCACAAGGGCCAGGTACTCCCGAAACCGGTTCTGCTCCTCCTCCGAGAGCTGCCCCCGATCCAGGACCCGTTTCATCAGACGCATGTAATTGAGCATGCCGGAGAGGGGATTGTTGATTTCATGAACGATACTGGCGGCCAAACGGCCAAGCGACATCATCTTGTCCTGGTGCAGTATCCTTTCCTGGTCCGCCAGTTCCTGCTCCAGCCGCCGGATATCCCTCAAATCCCTGAAAAAACAGACCAGGCCCGCATCTTCCCCCTCATCGAAAAGCCGGGTGGCCGAGACCTGCATGGGGATCGACGCATTGGATTTCATGACCAGCCGTGTCTCATACAAGGACAGCCGGCCGGGACCACCATAGTCCCCCCCCTCGAGTGCCGCAAGAAAATCCTGGTAGGTTTGGGAGGGAAACAGGTCCGGGAGAGAAAGGCCCTCTAACCCGGATGGCGATTCATAACCCAGCATCTGCTGCAGACTCCGGTTGGAAATGACCACCCGGCCGGCTGCGTCGCAGCCCAGGATGCCATCCAGGGAATAGGCGATCAGCTTGTCCCGGAATGCATAGCTTTCGATGAGCTCGCGCAGGGTGTGGACATTCTGCTGCTCCAGCAATGCCGTGTATTCGCGGATTTCCTTCTGGGCCAGGTAGCGTTGCCGGGCCCGGTCCAGGGCCACGTGAAGGGCGGCCTCATTGATCGGCTTGGTGATAAAATCCGAGGCATCGAGCTGAAGGGCCCGGATGGCCACATCCATATCACTGAACGCCGTTATCACGATCACCTCGATCTCCGGCTGCCGGCTTTTGACCGCTTCCAGCACCGCAAGCCCGTCAATGCCCGGCATGCGAATATCCGTGATCACGATATGGGGCGGGGCCATTTCACAGCGCCGGAGGCCGGTTTCCCCGTCCGCCGCCGAATCCACCCGAAAACCGGCATCATCGAGGACCATCTCCAAAATTTCCCGGATGTCGGCCTCGTCGTCAATTACCAGAACCCGCCACGGGTTGTCCCGGCCCGACCCCGGTTTGCCCGCCTTTTCCGTGTTTTCGTTTGCCATCGCCCGCCTCACCGCGAACCCCCCGGCCCGGCAAAACCGCCCGCCAATATCCGCACCGGCCTGGATTTCGCCTTCCCGCATCCTGACAGAACCCCGGCTGTCTCCGGGACGTCATTCCAAAGAAGGACCAATAAATCCGATCCTGATTCCTATTTGCTACAAGATACCCTGTTTGTAAATGACAAATCCCGTTCACCCCTATTGACAGCGTTACATTTTTTTAGTAGGCAGAATAGAATTAAATTTTTATAATCCATTGACACGTCCGGAATTATGACGCCTTACCCATATCAGACTCATCTCTGGAGGAAAACATGCAGCTGAAACGCAAACTGGAGGCCGCCGAATTTGCCCTTCTCGCCGAAATCGAGCCCCCGAAGGGCGTCAATACAGCCGCCATGGTAAACCACGCGGCAAAAGTCAAAGAGGATATCACTGCATTCATGGTCCCGGAAATGAGCAACGCCGTTATGCGCATGAGCGCCCTGGGGGCGGCGATGATGCTTCAGAACAAACGGATGGAGACTATCATGCAGGTCTGCTGCCGGGACCGGAACCGCATTGCGCTCCAGGCCGATCTGCTGGCCGCTTATGCCTGCGGTATCGAAAACATCATGGCGGTGACCGGCGAGGACCCCGGATACGGCGATCATCACGAGGCTGCGGCTGTCTATGACATCCCCATTGATGCGCTTCTGGACGTCATCCAGGGATTGCAGGCGGGAAAGGATATGGCCGGTATCGAGTTGGACGGGGCGCCCGGATTTTTTGTCGGCGCGACAGCCAACGCCGGCCTTGCAGGCAACGAACTGGACCGGGAAGTTGAATCCGTCAAGCGAAAAATCGATGCGGGCGTGCGGTTTCTGATTACGCCGCCGCTTTTTGACATCTCCTCGATGGAACCGTTTATCAAAAAACTCGACAACCCGGATATCTTTATCATCCCCACCGTGATGCTGCTCAAATCCGTCGGCATGGCCCGTTACATGGCCCGTAACATGCCGTACGTGCACATCCCCGACGAGCTGATCAAGCGCATCCAGAAGGCGCCGGACAAGGCCAGGGAATGCACCCTGGTTGCCATCGAAACCCTCCGGGCCCTCAAATCCAGCCGGTTCAGCGGCGCCCTGCTGGCAACCATCGGCTGGGAAAACAAACTGCCCGAGATCATCCACGGCATTAAATAAAGCAGGAGTATCGTCCATGACACAACATGCGGCACCCGATCAAAACACGCAGACAGTCGGATCGGTTATGGTGGTCGGCGGCGGCATCGCCGGCATGCAGTCCGCCATTGATCTGGCCAACTCCGGATACTATGTGTATCTGCTCGAGAAATCATCCGCCATCGGCGGGCTGATGTCCCAACTGGACAAGACCTTTCCCACCAATGACTGCGCCATGTGAGTGATCTCGCCCAAACTGGTCGAGGTCGGCCGGCACTTGAACATTGAGCTTAAAACCGGAACAGAAATCATGGGACTCGAGGGCGAGCCGGGGCATTTCACCGCCCGGGTGCGCCAGGAGCCCCGATATATCGACACATCCAAATGCACCTCCTGCGGCGAATGCACCAAGGTCTGCCCCATCGAGGTGCCCAATGAATACGATCAGGGCCTTTCCACCCGAAAGGCCATCTACAAGAAATACGCCCAGGCCATTCCCGGGGCCTATGCCATCAGCAAGCGGGGCACCGCCCCCTGCAAGGCCACCTGCCCCGCCCATGTCAGCATCCAGGGCTACATTGCCTTGATCAACGAGGGGAAATACGAAGAAGCCCTGAAACTGTTCAAGCAGGAGCACCCCTTTCCCGGCATATGCGGCCGGGTCTGCCACCACCCCTGCGAAGGGGTCTGCACCCGCGGCGACTACGACGAGCCGCTGGCCATCCGGGAACTGCACCGCTTTCTGGCGGACTGGGAAAACAGCCGGGGGAGCCTCTATGTGCCCGAGGTCACGCAAAAGCGCGATGAAGCCGTCGCGGTTATCGGCTCCGGTCCGGCCGGGCTTTCAGCCGCGTATTTCCTGAGGCTGCAGGGCTATTCGGTCACCATTTTTGAAAAACTGCCGGTTGCCGGCGGCATGATGGCCGTCGGAATTCCCGAATACCGGCTCCCCGAAGATATCCTGGCCAATGAGATCAAAGTGATCGAGCAAATGGGGGTCACGCTGAAAACCGGGGTGGCCTTTGGCTCCGATATCACCCTGGAGAGCCTGAAGGCGGATGGGTTTTCCGCCGTTTTTCTCGGAATCGGCCTGCACGCCGGCCGTCGCCTGGGAGTGGATAACGAGGATGCCGAGGGCGTTTTGCAGGGCGTTGATTTTCTCCGGGATGCGGCAATGGGAAAAGACACCCCCATCGGCAAGGATGTCCTGGTTATCGGCGGCGGCAACGTGGCCATCGACGTCGCCCTCACCGCCAAGCGGAAAGGGGCGGAGAATGTCAAGATGGTCTGCCTGGAGGCCCGCGAGGAGATGCCGGCCTGGGAGCATGAAATCGAGGAAGCCCTTGAGGGCGATATCGAGATTGTCAACCGTTTCGGTCCGAAATCCTTTTTCATTGACAAGAACCAGCGGTTTTCCGGAATTGAATTTAAATCCTGCACGGCTGTCTTTGACGAAAACGGCCGGTTTTCCCCCCAATACGATGAATCCGCCTGCGAGTCCTTTTTCGGCGACACCGTGATTATCGCCATTGGCCAGATGGCGGATCTCTCCGGCATTACCGACCAGGATATCGCCATTTCACGGCCCGGCGGCCTGGAGGCGGACCCCGTCACCCTGCAGACACCCATTGACTGGGTTTTTGCCGGAGGCGATGCCTTCTACGGCCCGAAATCGGTTGTTGACGCCGTTTCATGCGGAAAGGAAGCCGCCGAAAGCATCCATCGCTACATCAACGGCATGGATCTTCACCGGGATCGGGAAAAAGACTGGACATACGAAAAGCCGGAGGTTATCGGAGAACCCTTCAAACCGCGCGTGCCGGTCCGCTGCCTGGACCCGGAGGCCAGGGAATGCAATTTTCTCGAAGTCTCTTTCGGCTATGAAGAAACCGAGGCGCAAACCGAGGCGGACCGCTGCCTTAAATGCGGAATTTGTTCGGAATGCTATCAATGCATCGACGCCTGCCTGGCCGAGGCCATTGATCACAGCCAGACGGTACGGGAACAGGACATCGAGGTGGGCTCCGTGGTTCTTTGCCCCGGCAACGATGTTTTCGACCCCTCAAGCCTGGAGGATATCTACCATTACCGAAGCAGCCCCAACGTGGTGACCAGCCTGGAATTCGAACGGTTTCTCAGTGCATCCGGGCCGACCATGGGCCACCTGGTCAGACCCTCGGACCACACGGAGCCCAAAAAAATCGCCTGGCTCCAATGCATCGGCTCAAGGGACACCAACCGCTGCGGCAACGGCTATTGCTCCTCGGTCTGCTGCATGTATGCGGTCAAGGAGGCCATGATCGCCAAGGAGCATTCCAAGGAAGCGCTGGATGCCGTTATTTTCAACATGGACATCCGCACATTCGGAAAAGACTATGAAAAATATTATCTGAGAGCCAGGGACGAGGCGGGTGTGCGCTTTGAAAAGGCACGCATTCATACCATTGACGAAATCCCCGAAACCGGCAACCTGAGACTGCGATACGCCACTGAAAACGGCGCGTTGGCACAGGAAGAGTTTGACATGGTGGTGCTCTCCGTCGGCCTCCAGGTATCGGCTTCCACGGTGGAGACCGCCGGCCGGCTGGGAATCGAGCTGGACCGCTACCATTTTGCAGTGACGACCCCGTTTGAACCGGTTTCCACCAGCCGCCCCGGGGTGTTTGCCTGCGGCGTCTTCCAGGGGCCCAAGGACATCCCGACATCGGTGACCGAGGCCAGCGCCGCTGCCTGCGCCGCAGGCCGGAACCTGGCCGATGCCCGGGGGACAAGAACCCAAACAATTGAAATACCCGAAGAGATAGACGTTGAAGGCCAGGAGCCCCGCATCGGCGTGTTTGTCTGTGACTGCGGCATCAATATCGCCGGTGTCGTGGATGTCCCGGCCGTTCGGGAATACGCCGAGAGTCTGCCCAACGTCGTCTATGCGGGCGAGAACCTCTTTACCTGCAGCCAGGACGCCCAGGACCAGATGAAGGAAATACTGAAAGAACACAAGATCAACCGCGTGGTGGTCTCCTCCTGCACCCCCAAGACCCATGAACCCATATTCATGGACACCCTGGAAAAGTGCGGGATCAACAAGTACCTGTTTGAAATGGCCAACATCCGGAACCAGGACTCCTGGGTACACGGGGACGACCCGGCGAAAGCAACGCAGAAGGCCCGGGAACTGGTAAAAATGTCCGTGGCCCGGGCCGCCTCCCTGAGACCGCTGAAGGAGCGGCAAATTCCGGTCACCCGCCGGGGCCTGGTAATCGGGGGGGGCGTTGCCGGAATGAACGCCGCTTTGGGAATCGCCGACCAGGGCTACGATGTGGTGCTGGTGGAAAAAGAAGCCGAATTGGGGGGTCTGGCCAACCGGCTGACCCAAACCATTGAAGGCGCTGATATCCGGGCCTATGTGGCCGAGCTCAGTGAAAAAGTCAAAAACCACGAGCACATCCAGGTCCTGACCAATTCCCTGATTGTTGATTTTTCGGGTTTCAAGGGAAATTTTAAAACGGAGATCCTCGTCGGCCCGGGGATGTATGAGCGAAAAATCGATCACGGGGTGTTGATTCTGGCAACCGGCGCGGATGAATACCAGCCCGGGGAATATCTTTACGGGGAAAACCCGAATGTGCTCACCCAGATTGAACTGGCAGGAAGGCTGGATAAGGAGGGCGCCGGGCAGCTCGACCAGGTGGTCATGATCCAGTGCGTGGGCTCCAGAAACGAGGAAAACCCGAACTGCTCGCGCATCTGCTGCCAAAGCGCCGTTAAAAACGCCATCCACATCAAAAAACAGAAGCCGGACTGCCAGGTTTATATCCTCTACCGGGATATCCGGACCTATGGCCTCATGGAGGATTATTACACCGAAGCCCGGAAACTCGGCGTCATCTTCGCCCGTTTTGATCCGGAGGCGCCGCCGCAGGTGGCGGCAACCGATGACAAGGTCGCGGTCACCTTCCACGACCCCATCCTGGACCGGGAGCTGGTGGTCGATGCGGACGTTCTGGCCCTTAGCACCGGCATGCGGGCGGCGGATACGGAGGAGCTGGCCTCGATCATGAAGCTGGGCCGGAACCCGGAAAATTATTTTATTGAAGCCCATGTCAAGCTGCGCCCCGTGGACCTGGGGACCGAAGGCATCTTTGTCTGCGGCACGGCCCACAGCCCGAAACTGATTTCCGAGTCCGTATCCCAGGCATTCGCTTCCGCAGCCCGTGCTGTCACGTTTCTTGCCCAGCCCCACCTGACCCTGTCCGCGGTTACAGCCAGGGTGGATGCGGACAAATGCGCGGCCTGCCTGATTTGTGTGCGTACCTGCCCCTACGGGGTGCCGCGCATCAACGAAGACGGGGTCAGTGAAATTGATGACGCCCTTTGCCAGGGGTGCGGCGCATGCGCCGCGGAGTGCCCGGCCAAGGCGATTGAGCTGTCCTGGTACGAAGACCAGCAGCTGTTGAGCAAAGTTGATGCATTACTGGAGGATATTCTATGACCGACGATTTTGAACCTGTAATTGTTGCCTTCTGCTGCAACTACTGAGGGTACTCCGCCGCGGACCTGGCAGGTTCGATGCGACTGAGCTACCCGGCCGGCATCCGGATCATCCGGGTGCCCTGCACCGGCAAAGTTGACATTATTCACATGCTTCGGGCGCTTGAAAAAGGCGCGGACGGCGTTTGCGTGGTCGGCTGCATGGAAGGGGACTGCCATTTCAAGACCGGCAACTTCAGGGCCCGCAAGCGCGTGGAGCAGGCGCAAAAACTGCTCGATATAATCGGCACCGGCGGCGAGCGGGTTCAGATGTATAACCTCTCCTCCGGCGAAGGGCCCTTGTTTGCCCGTTATGCCAGGGAAATGCATGAAAAAATCCAGGCGCTGGGGCCGAACCCGATCAAACACAAAAAGGAAAACGCCGCATAATCCGGCGTCAAAGAACATCCCGTACGGCTCAAGGCGCATGGCGCGAACCTGCGGCGAACCCTGCAACCCGTGGCCGACGACACTGAGCAACGGTGTACCTTGATAAAAAACGAAGAAAAACCTTGAGCCTTGAACCTTGAAACTTGAACGCGAGTGAGGTCGATCCATGATTGTCGCAGACAAAAAACCCATTGAAGAAATTATCGAACATATCAAGGACTGCAGCAAGATCCTGATTCTGGGATGCAATGAATGCGTCACGGTCTGCGAAGCCGGGGGAAAAAAGGAAGTCGGCGTGCTTTCCTCGGCCCTTCGCATGTACTTTCTCAACAACAATAAAGAAGTGAAAATCGACGAGATCACCCTGGAGCGCCAGTGTGACCATGAATACCTGGAGGAAATCCGGGATGCGGCCGACCAGTATGATGCCATTGTATCTCTTGCCTGCGGGGTGGGGGTTCAGTTCATGGCGGAGAAATACCATACCCAGCGCATCTATCCCGGCGTGAACACCTGTTTTCTGGGCGCAACGGAACAGCGCGGCTTATGGACGGAGCGCTGCCAGGCCTGCGGGAGCTGCATTCTTGCCTATACAGCAGGCATATGCCCGGTGGCCCGCTGCGCCAAGCGGCTCCTCAATGGCCCTTGCGGCGGCTCTTCCAAAGGCAAATGCGAAATCAACCCGGAGCTGGACTGCGCCTGGCAGCTGATCATTGATCGCCTGAAAGCACTGGACCGGCTCGAAGACTACGAAAAACTCTTTGAAATCAAGGACTGGTCGACAGACAGGGCCGGCGGGCCCCGAAAAGTTGTCAGGGAGGATGTACAAATATGAGCGACTCAACGCAGAGCAGACTGCAACGGATTCTTTCGGCAGGCCACCTGGCGGTGACATCGGAATGCGGCCCCCCACGGGGCAGCGACCCCGAAGCCATCAAGAAAAAAGCGGAAATGATCAAAGAGCATGTGGACGCGGTCAATATTACAGACAACCAGACCTCCGTCACCCGCCTGTGCAGCCTTGCGGCCTGCATCCATTTGAAACTGATGGGGGTTGAGCCGGTGCTGCAGATGGTGACGCGGGACCGCAACCGGATCGCCATTCAAAGCGACATCCTGGGGGCGGCCTCTTTTGATATCCCGAATATGCTCTGTCTCTCCGGTGACCACCAGAGTTTCGGAGACAGCGCCCAGGGCCAGAATGTCCACGACCTGGATTCCATGCAGCTGCTTCAAACCGTCCGCATGATGCGCGATGAGGGGAAATTCCTCGGCGGCGCGGAAATCAAGCGGCCCCCGGAAATGTTCGTGGGTGCGGCCGCCAACCCCTTTGCCGATCCCTTTGAGATCCGGGTGCCCCGCCTGGCCAAAAAAGTGGCCGCCGGTGCGGAGTTTATCCAGACCCAGTGCATCTACAACCTGGACAAGTTCGAGGAATGGATGAAAGGGGTGCGGGAACGGGGGCTCCACGAAAAAGTCCACATCCTGGCGGGCGTCACCCCCTTTAAATCCGCCGGCATGGCCAAGTTTATGAAAAACCGGGTCCCGGGCATGGATGTTCCGGATGAAGTGGTCAAGCGAATGGCTGACACCCCCAAGGAGAAACAGGCTGAAGAGGGCATCAATATCTGCATTGAAAGCATTCAACGGCTCCAAGAGATAGAGGGGGTGCGGGGATTTCACATCATGGCCATCGAATGGGAGGAAAAGGTCCCGGAAATCGTTGAGCGTGCCGGCTTGCACCCCCGCCCGAAAATTGATTGATTCATTACCGAAGTTTTACTACAATGGCTCAAAACGGATGGCGCCTGAGCTGCCCCCAATGACATCTGGAGCCAAAAGGAGGAAAAAGATGTCCGATAAAAAAAGAATTCTTGTTGTGGATGACGAGCCGGACTTTGTATCAATTGTGAAAAAGAACCTTGAAAAAGCCGGGTTTGATGTGGAAGTGGCCTATGACGGCGTTGAAGGCATGGACAAGGTCGCGGCAAACCCGCCCGACGCCATTGTCCTGGATGTCATGATGCCTGAAAAAGACGGCTACAAAGTTTGCTCGGAATTGAAAAAAGATGAAAAATATGCCGATATCCCGATCCTGCTGCTGACCGCCGTTGCCGATCATGTCTCCTCCACCCGCTATTCCCATTATGACGGCATGAGCACCGAGGCTGATGACTATCTGCCCAAACCGGCTTCTGCTGACGATATACTCGATTCCGTGAAAAGCCTGCTGAACATGGACTGAGTGTTTTCGGACAAGCGCTTTGGGGAGGCCTGCCATTTTCCCGGGGGCAGCCCCGAATTTCCCACCCGCTGGAGCAATTGCCGGCCGCGCGGCAGCTCCAGCGGTTAATCTTCCAATTATAGGCAATGGCATTGAGGCGGAGGCGGCACCTGGCGCCAAGCCGCCGCCCCCATGCTTTTTTCCTGCCGGATTCAGTCTGCCGATGCCCGAAACCAGCAAACAACGCCACCGTATTTTCTGCATCCTTAGTGACGAAAGGGTTTTTGCCGCCAAATCCCCCGCCGTGTTCAACCGGGTAATGGCAAAATCCGGGATCAACGCCACCTACGTGCCGTTCCAAGTGGAAGAGAAATATCTCGGCGATGCCGTGAGAAGCCTCAAAATACTGAACATCGCCGGCGCCAACGTGGCTGTTCCGTATAAGGAGGCGGTGATCCCCTACATGGATGCCGTCTCTGAGGGCGCCAATATCATCGGGGCCGTCAACACCATTGCCATAAAAGGCGATGAGATCAAGGGCTATAACACCAACGCCATCGGGATCATGGATGCGCTGGAGGAGGCGGGCTTCCAGCCGGCCGGAAAAACAGCCCTGATCCTGGGGGCCGGCGGGGCGGCAAAAGCGGTGGCTTTTGTCTTGAACTGGCTGCAGGCGGAAACCATCTACATTACCGGCCGCGATGAAATCAAGGCCCGAAATGTCGCCGGCCGGGTTCGCGGGGTCCCCCTGTCTTTCCAGGAGCTTGCCGACAAGCCGGTGCCGGCTCATATCCTCATCAACGCCACCACGGTATCGAGCCGGGCGGAATCCGGGGATATGGCCACCCTCGCCAGGCAGTTGGACATCTCAAAGTGCGAGATGATCTTTGACCTCAATTATGGAAGGGAACCCAACCTTTGGCAGTCCCTGGCCGAACACCGAGGCGTGCCTTTCATGGACGGCCTGTCCACGCTAATCCACCAGGCCCGAAACAGCCTGGCGCTCTGGACGGGAATTGACGTGAGCCCCCGTGATTTTAAAAATGCACTGGCTGATTGACATCCTGTTTTCTGGCTGCAGGCTCCAGGGGCAGGAACACCGTAAACGTTGAGCCCTGGCCGGGCGCGCTTTCGAGTTCAATCGTCCCGCCCATCCCGTCCACCAGCCCCTTGACGATAGGCAGCCCAAGGCCCGTCCCGGTGATATGCCGCGTATTTTCATCTTTTACCCGGTAAAACCGCTCAAAAATCTTCTCCTGGTGTCTTTCCGCGATGCCGAAACCGGTATCGGAAACCGAGACTTTAATCTGCTGCCCGGCCAGATCGCTCCTTACCCTGATTTCTCCCCCCTCCGGGGTGTAATTGATCGCATTGGTCACCAGATTGCCGAAAATGCTCTCCAACGCCATGGGATCGGCCGTAATCTCGGGTATGGGCTGATCCCCGGGGTGGAATACCAGTTTCTGGCCATTGGCCTTGGCGCGGCTTTCCATGAAATCGACGATGCTTGAGAGCAGCTCCGTAATCTGAACCGGCCGCCGGTTCTCGGTGAGCGCTCCGGACTCAATACGGGACAGATCGAGCAAATCGCCGATAAGGGAAATCATGGCATTGGTTTTCTCCCTCGCCCGTTCAATGAGGTCCTGGTCCACTTCCGGCTCTTCAGCGGTCACGTCTTTTAAAACCGTTGAGAGCTGCTCATGAATGGTTGAGAGGGGGGAGCGGAGCTCGTGGGAAACCTTGGCCACAAATTCGGATTTGAGTTGATCCAGCATTTTAAGGCTGGTGATATTGGAAAGGGTAACCACCGCCCCGATACACTCATTTTTTTCATTCATTACCGAGCGCCCCCGGGCCAAGAGGTACTTGTTTCCGGAAACGGTCAACTCATAGGAAGGCACCTCCCCCTCTGTTTTATATTCCCCCTTTGAAAGCGCCTTGACAAAATCACAGAAGCCGGCATCCGCAACGCAGGCATCGATCTGCTCCCCGTAGCCGGGGTCTCCGGAGAACTCCAGGCTCTGCAAAAACGCCGGGTTTTTCAAAACCACGGCACCTTCCGTGTTGGTGACAAACATCCCGATGGGAAGAAATTCAATAATGGTGCGGGTGCGGCTCTTTTCGCGGTCAAGATCGATCAGGGTCCGTTCCCGCTCGGCCTGCAGGCTTTGAGCCTCCCGGGAAAGACGAATTTTCTCGAGCGCCCGGTTGACCACGATTTTTAAATGGTCCGGTTCAAAGGGCTTGGGAATAAAATCATAGGCCCCTTGCTTCATGGCACTGATGGCTGTTTCAATGGTGGCATAACCCGTAATGATGATAACCACAATGGCATCGTCAATTTCGCGAATCCGCTGATGAAGCTCCATGCCGTCCATTCCCGGCATTTTCAGATCCAGAATGGCAATGGCAATGCGCTCCTGCTTTAAAATCCCAAGCGCCTGCTCGCCATCCGCAGCGGTCAGCACCTCACAGCCCATCCGCTTTAACACCCGTTCCACACCGTCCCGGATACTGCGCTCATCATCGACAACCAGAATTTTGAATTGATCATCCGCCTGCTCAGCCAATTTTCTCATCCCCCGTTGGTTTTTCCATCACCGGCAGTTCCATATAAAACGTGGTGCCCTCCCCGACCTTGCTTTCCGCGTAAATCGTCCCGCCATGGCTCTCCAGGATGCCATAAACCATGCTCAACCCCAGGCCGGTACCCTTTCCCTGTTCCTTGGTGGTGTAGAAGGGCTCAAAAATATGGGGCAGCACATCCTCGGCAATACCTTCCCCCGTATCCCATATCTCCAGGCAAACAGCCTTTTTTTTCGCTGAATATCCGCTTTTGATGCCCAGGGTCCCGACGCCCTCCAGCGCGTCGGCGGCATTTAAAATAATATTCATGAACACATGGTTTAACTGCTGGGCATCGCCCTTGACCAGGGGCAGATTGTCAGCCAGATCTTTTTTGATTTCGATGTTATGGAAAATCGATTGATTCTCCAGCAGAAACATGGTGCGCGAGATAATTTCATTAATATCCTGCGGCTTCATTTCCTGGTTGGTCTGGCGGGCAAACTCCAGCAGCTCTTTTACCGTTTCCTTGGCCCGCTCCGCATCTTCGAGCACCCGGTCCAGGTCCTCCAAGGCCTCTGACGGCAATTCGTATTCCTCCATCACCAGCCGGGCATAAAGGATAATGCCGCTCAGGGGGTTGTTTAACTGGTGGGCCACCCCGGCCGCCATTTTTCCCAGCGACGCCATTTTTTCAGACTGGAGCAGCTGCATCTGGGTGTTTTCAAGCTCTTTTTGCATGCGGATTTCATCACGGCGATCATGAAAGAAGCCGATGGTGGCCACCTTGTTGCCCTCGCCGTCATAGACGATGGAAGCGTTTAAACTGATGGGAATCAGTTCTCCGTTTTTGTGCCGGCCGTTGATATGGTAGGATTTTAACTTGCCAACACCCCCGTACTCCTCGCTCAGAAGCATCCGCATCACCTCCCGGGCGCCGTCTCCCGGGTACACGTCGCGGATAGACATTTCATTTAAGGCCTCATAGAGCGTATAGCCCAGGATCTGCTCAGCGGCCTCGTTAAAAATAAGGATTTTGCCCGTCGGATCGGAGGCGATAACCGCATCAACGGCACTGTTCAAAAGATTGCGGAGAAAAGCGTTGGACTGCTCCCGGCTCTCCTCCATGTCCTTTAAGGCCATCAGGTCAAAATCCAGCATCACCAGGGCTTCGATCTGGTCGCCATCGAAAATGGGATAAGCAAACAGGCACAGCATGTCCTCTCGCCCCTTGCAGTCATCCCAAAGGTCATAGCGAAGCGAGGATTTGCCGGTGCGCATGACCTCGTCGGCAGGGCAGCCGGGGCAGGGCTCGCCGCAGTGGAGAAAGATTTCGTGGCAGGGGCGGCCGATCAATTTTCGGCCACTGTCCCTCAAGGCTGCGGCGTTTGCCGCAAGAACTTTGTAATCCTTGGAAATGACGACCACTTTCCGCTTAAACGCATCTATTGCATCCAGCAAAAATTTCTTTTCTTCATCCGTGCGATTGGCAACCATGGTGATCTTCCGGGTGATGGGTTAAAAGGAAGTAATTTAAATTTTTAAAAAAATACCCCATAGACCGCTGTTAGTCAAGCAGAACCATGATCTGACAGCCTTTTCCGGCCCTTTCGAGGCGGGCTCCGGCCAATATTTCTGTTGCATGATTTTTTACTGCCGTGATATCCGAAGAAACAATCCGAATTCCCCGACGATACGCTGACGTGACCGAATTTGAATGACCGCTTATGATGGAAACACGGCAAAAATTGCTTTTTACCTGCTATGATCTGGCCTGGCGGCTGGCCCTTCCCCTGCTGCGCCTGCATCCCCGTCTTAAAGACGGATATGAGGCCCGCACCCTTCGGGATGGGCCGCAGAGAACCGCTGACCTGTGGATTCACGCTGCATCAGCCGGGGAAGCCTATCTGGCCACTCAAATCATAGATGCCCTCCCGGAAGACTCCCTGTTGAATGCCCGGGTGACCACCAATACCCGGCAGGGCCTGGAAATACTGGAAAAATTCGGCTCGCAGAGAAACGGCTCCGCCTCCTGCCCGCAGATCGATCCGGCCTTCTGCCCTTTTGATCAACCCGCCATCATGGAACGGGCGGTGAAAACGATTGATCCAAAAGTGGTGGTCCTGCTGGAGACGGAATTGTGGCCGGGCCTTTTGTTCGCCCTGCGCCGAAACAGGCGAAAGGTTCTGCTGCTCAACGGCCGAATAACGCCAAAAAGCCTGAAACGCTACCGGCTCATCCCGGATTTGTGCCGCAGTCTGTCCCCGGATTTTGTGCTGGCTGTGTCCCCCTCGGATGCCCGGCGCTTCGGACAGCTTTTCGGGGAGGAAAGGGTCGGGGTCATGCCCAATATCAAATTTGACCGCATCCAGCTGGCGCATTCAAGCGATGACCGGCTCCGGGCAGTGGGCTCACGCCTGCCGGAAAATGCCCGATTTCTGATTCTCGGCTCTATCCGGCAGGAAGAGGAGCCGGATGTCGGGGAAATGATAAAAATCATCAGCAGCCGGTTCCCGGATCTGATAATCGGCCTTTTCCCCCGGCACATGTATCGCTTGACCGCCTGGCAGCGAAGACTGGATAAAACCCACGCAAACTGGGTGTTGCGATCGACGCTGGGCGCCCAACCGGTTGCCCCCGGGACACTTGTGCTGTGGGATACCTTCGGCGAATTAAGTGCCGCTTATGCCCATGCCACGGCGGTTTTTGTGGGCGGCAGCCTGGCTCCCCTGGGGGGCCAGAATTTCCTGGAACCTTTGATTCATGGCATTTCGCCCGTCATCGGGCCCTCATGGGAAAATTTTGCATGGATCGGGGAAGCGATTATCTCCCGGGGTATTGTCCGAAAAACCAGAAACCGGGAGGCAGCGGCAGCGGAATTGATGCAGCAGTTAAAACACCCGCCTGACAGGGAGGAAATCCGCAGCGCCGCAGCGGCCTATATTAAAGCCCGGCAGGGGGGAACCCGCCAGGCCTGCCGGCTGATCCTGAACATGCTTGACGAAAACTGAGGCCATAGTGAAAAAATGACAGACAAACCCGTGTGTTACGGAATTATCCCGGCCAGATATGCTTCTTCCCGGTTTCCGGGCAAACCCCTGGCAGAAATCCGGGGCAAACCCATGTTCTGGCATGTCTGTCACCGCGCCCAGCAATGCCCGGACTTATCGGCTGTGTATCTGGCAACCGACGACGAGCGGATTGCCGAAGCGGCAAAACGCCTGGATGTTGCGGTAATATGGACCCGCCCCGATCATCAGAGCGGAACGGACCGGGTTTTTGAAGCTGCCAGGCAATTAGCGCTGCCCGAAAATGACGTGGTGATCAACATCCAGGGTGATGAGCCCACCTTGAACCCCCTGCTGTTAAGCGAATTGATCCGGCCCTTCACAGACCCGGAGGTGGTCGTGACCACGCCGGTCCGGGCCATGAACCCGGAATGGGCCAAAAGTCCGGACCGCGTAAAGGCGGTGTTTTCCGCCCAGCACAAGGCGCTTTATTTCTCCCGCGCCCCGGTGCCCTTTTCACGGGATGCGATACCCGCACAGGTTTATGGCCACATCGGGCTATACGCCTTCCGCATGCACGCGCTTGAGAAATTCGTGTCCATGCCCCCGGGGCGGCTTGAAAAAATTGAAAACCTCGAACAGCTGCGGCTGCTGGAAAACAATGTGCCTATTCATGTCGTGATTACAGAACATGAGAGCCTGAGCGTGGACCGGCCGGAAGACCTGGAGACGGTTTCGCGTTATTTTGATGCGCAATAACACCTGAAAAGTAAAACAGCCGGAGGAACAATGGCCCTGAACCCGGTCGACAATTTTTTCAATAACAAAAAAATACGCTCGGTTTTTTTAAAACTCCGCTACCCGCTGTTTATTGTATTGTTTCTGCTGCTGCTCACCCAATTGGAACCCCGGTGGTTTGTACCCGGCCTGCTGGTTTCTGTCCTGGGCGAACTGCTCCAGCTCTGGTGCCTGGCAACCATCAAGACCCAAAAAACACTCACCCGCACCGGGCCTTATATGTTTCTGCGCAACCCCATGTATATCGGTCGTTTTTTCCTGATATGCGGCGTTTTGATGATGACCGGCAATATCTGGATTCTCGCCGGCTTTGCCCTTCTCTACTTTTTTTACATGACCAACCGGGTCCGGCGGGAAGAAAAAAAACTGCAGAACCTGTTCGGGTCCGCCTATGAGGCGTATTGCCAGAGGGTTAAGCGGTATACGCCGACTGTTAAAAATTTCCAGGCGAAAGAATTGATAACGGTTTCATGGGAAAGTTTCTTTCAAAACAATGCCCATTTAAACATACTTCTGGTCATTGCCTGCTATCTTGTTTTATTTCTGGCAACCTTTGTATGGCCGGTGGGATTGCCGGCGTTTATTTCTTAAATCTCCTGCGGCTACCCAGGGGGTAGCCCCGCAAGACCCACAAAAACCTTCGCCTGTTCATGGCCGCAAGCCTGGCCGTTCGGACGGCATCCAGGGCATCCGGCTTTTTTAGCCGCCAGAGTTTATAGACGCCGGAGAGATCGATCTCTTTTAGCAACTCATGGAAGCACTTCGGGACCCGGTCGAGATTGAGACTGGATTGAAAATCCAGCAGGGCCGGCGTTCCATCTTCACGGATCAGCACATTGCGCCGGTTACGAATATCAAGATGCACCAGCCGGTGCCGATGCATTTTTTTCACGAGGGCCTCGAGCCGATGGAAAAAATATTCATCAACGTCCTCAGGCGGTGTTTCCCGAAGGGTTCGCCCCGGTATGTAGGGGTAGCCCAAGGCATAGGCATCTATTAAAAAAGCAGATGCCGGGATGCCGTCTACCCCCTGAAGACGGCACAGCGCCCCATATTCCCGGCGGACAAGCAGCCGGCCCCAGGTCTTGCGAACCATCGGGGCACAGGGCATAAAGTCTTTAACAACCCAGATCCCATCCGGCCCGCGGCACAGATAAAGGTCCGCATTGGCCCATCGCCCCTTGTGCAGGACCTTGACCCGGCTATCTGTCAAATCTTTCCGGAAAAGCGGTTTTTCCATTCCATCGCCTTACGCCGCACCGGTTAAGCGGGCTTCAAAGTAAGCGGCAAAATCCCGGTGCGCCGTTCCAAAATCCATATGAATGCCGATAACCGCCAAATCCACCGGAAAACGCACCCTGCCCCGAATCCGAACAAAATCCTTCTGAGTGGTAGCAATGTAATCCGCCCCCGAAGAAACGGCGCGGCGGGCGATCTGCGCCAAGTCCCCCGGCGAATAAGCATGATGATCCGGAAATTCCAAAAATTCCGGGACATCCCCGGCCATTCCGGCAATCATTTGCTTAAACGCCTGATTCCGGGCAATCCCGGAAAAAGCCAGCACCCGGGCTTGCTTGAAAAAGGCGAAGTCCTCCGGGCGGTCCGAAACCTCGAGTTCAAGCGGCGGATCAGCATCGCTTTTTGCCATGCCATGGACAAAGGGAGCGCTCACAGCCCTGAAAATCGGGATGCCGGGTTTTATCCGGGAGATGAGCGCTTCAACCCCCTCACAGGGTTTTTCAGCGCCGGTAATCACCACGATATCCGCCCGTACCAGGGATTCCAGCGGCTCACGCAAAATCCCGCGCGGCAGGAGATGGCCGTTTCCAAAGCCGGTCCCTGCATCCACAACGAGCAGATTGAGGTCGCGGTAGAGGCGGCGGTGCTGAAACGCATCATCCAAGAGAATAACGTCCGGAGAAAACCGGGAGATGGCATACCTGCCCATTGCGTACCGATCCGCCCCCACAAGCACGGGGATGTGTGTCATCTGAGAAGCCAGCATGAGGGGCTCGTCACCTGCCTGCTCCGAATCCGCCAGAATATTGCGCCCGTCGCTTACCACACCGCCGGCCTTTTCCATCCGGCCCTTATACCCCCGGCTGATTATCACCGGTGAAAACCCCAGTTCCTTTAGCATTTGCGCAAGATAGAGGGTCATGGGAGTTTTGCCGCTGCCGCCCGTCGTTAAATTGCCTACGGAAACCACCCGGCAGGGCAGCCGGTGCGCGGCAGGAACCCCGCTTTCAAAGCCCCGGTTCCGCAGCCGGGCCCCGAACCCGTATATTCGGGATAAGCCGTACAAGCTCTTTTCCAGACGGCTCCGATTGACGGGATCGCCACTGCCCATGGCCGCTTCCACCCGATGCCGCCAGTAATCGATTCTTTTGCGGAAGCCGGTCCTAATCAAGAGTCACCACCATCCAGCCCGCGGCGCAGAAAAACACCAGGTTGGCCATCCATGCAGCCAGCAGCGGGGGCAGGATCTGCCCGTAGCCAAGTGAAAGGCAGAGACTGTATAATGACCAGTACACGAATGCCGTCACAATTCCGTAGGCGAAGCTGACAGCCATGCCTTCGCGGGTTTTTCCCCGCAAGGCCAGGGCCGAACCCACCAGGCACATAATCAGACAAATGGCCGGAAACGCGGTTTTGGCATACAGGTCCACCCGGTATCGGGTGGCATCATAGCCTTCCTGCGCCAATTTATCGACATATTGCCTGAGACGGGTAAAACTCATTTCTTCCGCGGACCGGGCCACGCCCTGGAGGTCGGCCGGAACAACCGGGAGATCGATGCTCATTTTTTCATAAAACCCGTTTTCCGGGCTCCTGGCGTCCTTGGCGAATTGCTGGACCATTGCATCCGACAGGACCCACCGCCCATCTTCATATACGCCCTTTTCCGCGTCGATGCGCCGGTCCAGTTGAAAGGCCGCATCGAAAAACAGGGTGCTGACCCCGTAAATGGCATTTTGCGAGGGGTGGTAATATTGAATGTGGCTGATCGCCCGGTGATGCTTTAACCAGATGTTTTGCTCCCGGGAGGCGACCACCTGGTCGCCGTCCGACTTTTGCTCTTCCAATTGATGCGCCCGGCTGATGGTTAAGGGGACGACGGCTTCGGAAAATACGAAAAGCACGGCGCTCAACAGCAGGCCGATAACGAGCATCGGTATCAGCAGGTACGGCAGACTGACGCCCGAGCTTTGAAGGGCAAGCACTTCATTGTTTTTGCTCATGATGCCAAAGACCCCCAACACCGCGAGCAATACCGCAACCGGGGTAATCTGCGAAACAATCAGGGGCACTTTGTACCCAAAAAACAGAAGCATTTCCAGCGGCTCCAGCCCGGCTTCCATGAGATTGTCCAGCTTCCCGAAAAGATCGATGGAGAGATAGATGACAATCACCATAATCAACAACATGCTGAAAAACTTAAAAAACATGCCAGTTATATAGCGATGGATGATCGTCAAGGGATTATCGTCTCCTTATCCATGGGGTGAACCGGCCCGGCCGGCATCAGTGCGGCTGAGCGCCGAAAATCCGCAAAAACCGGAAAAGCAGCTTTCCCGGCCATTGAAAAAGGGGTACCGGCCGGTCATTGGCCGCCTTGATCAAGAGGTAAACCCCGCCCCCGCCCATTATGATATTGGGGGCCCACATCGCCGCCGCTGGTGGGCAGATACCCGCCTCCCCCAGCACCAGCCCGGCTGAAAGCAGGAGGTAATAGAGCAGAAATGCGAACAGGCCGATTCCCAAACCGGCGGAGCGGCGGGAGGTAAACGAGCGCACGCCCAAAGGCACCGCAAGAAGCGTCAAGGCAATGGCGGAGGCTGGAATGGAAAACTTCTTGTGCAGCTCCAGAAGCAGGGAATAATACCGGGGCTCGGATTTCGGAACTTGCTCGAGGGCCTCACGCATTTCGGCGAGACGCATCTGCTTTTCATCCTTTCGCCCGCTTTTGACCCCGGATACCGCATTTTTCAAATCCAGGCGCAGATCATAGGTGTCAAAGCGGATGTTGTGAGCTGAGCGGCTGTCCAGATCCACCTGGTTGATCGTGCCGTCATAGAGTCTGAATACGAAGCTGTACGTGTCTTCCCCCGGGAACATATAACCTTTCGGCGCCACAACGATACTGCTGCTGCCCTGCTCCCGGCGGTCCTCGATAAAAATATCCTCCAGCATCCGATTTTCCAGGTTGATATGATTCACGTAAAAGGTGACCCCGTCAAAACTGTCATTGAAACGCTTTTCCTTGAGTCCGACGTTGAAATTGCTTTGGGCCACGTCAAGGGCCAGCATCTTGTAGGCCGACGCTCCCCAAGGCATGCCATATACGGCCATAAAGACACTGAGGGCGGCGCAAAGGCATCCAAAAAGCAAGACCGGCGGCAGGAGCTGGTAAAGACTTACGCCTCCCGCCTTTAACGCGGTAATCTCGTTGTCACCCGTCATTCGGATAAACGTGACAAGCACGCTCATCATAACAGACATGGGAATGATATAAACCAGGAAATAAGGCATGGAATAGACCAGCATCAGGGCGAAGGCAAGGATGCTCACCTGGTAGTTGACAATCATGTCTGTGATTTCAAGAATCTGGCGCATCAAAAAAATAAAGGAGAAAAAAACCAGACTGATCACGAAAGGGGGGATTAATTCCTTGAGCAGATAGCGGTTGACAATCCAATGGAGTTTCATGGCAGGCTTCAGTCTCCTGCCGCCGGGTTCTGCCCCGGCGAATCCGTGCAGTTATCCGAAAATTGCATCTGGTGGAGGTTGTAATATTCGCCTTTAAAGGCGATCAGTTCCGTATGGGTGCCCTGCTCCACAATGCGGCCATCCGCCAGCACGATAATGCGGTGGGCATAACTGACCGTTGAGAGGCGATGGGCGATGACAAAGGAAGTTCGCCCGGTCATGAGGTTTTCAAGGGCCTTTTGGACCAGGCGCTCAGATTCGGTGTCCAGGGAGGCGGTGGCCTCATCCAGAATCAAAATCGGGGCATTTTTCAACAGTGCCCGCGCAATGCACATCCGTTGCTTTTCCCCGCCGGACAGGCGGCTGCCGAGCTCGCCGATCACCGTGTCCAGGCCCTTGGGCAACCCCTTGATAAAATCAAGAATATAGGCCGAATCCGCCGCTTCCTCGATCTCCGCGTCCGAAGCCGCCGGCCGGCCATAGGCGATGTTATACCGGATGGTTTCATTGAAAAGGATCGGCTCCTGCGTGACAATGGCGATCTCCCGGCGCAGGTTGGCTACGGAGATCTGGCGGATATCGATGCCATCTATCCGGACGGCCCCTCTGATAACATCATAGAAACGGGGAAGCAGGTTGACCAGCGTGGTTTTGCCGCCGCCGCTGGCGCCGACGATGGCCAGAATCTCACCGGGCGCCACGCTCAGGCGGATATCCCTCAAAACCGGCTCCCCGTCATTATAGGCAAATGAGGCATCCGCAAATTCGATCTCGTGCATCTGCCGCGGCAGGGTCACAGGCTCCGGGGGGTCCTGAATATCTGAGGGGGTCTCCAGAATTTCAAATATCCGGTCCGCGGCCGCAAGGCCCCGCTGAACCGTGTTGTTTAACTTGGAAAGCTTTTTAACCGGTGTGTAAAGGAGCATCACCGCGGTCATGAATGAAAAGAAGGTGCCGGGCGTGGATTTCCCGTTGATCACGCCATAGCCGCCATACCAGATGACAAGCGCCATGCCGATGCCGCCTAAAACCTCCATCACCGGCGATGTCAGGGCCTTGGCCCGCAGAGACTTGACCTCAAAGCGAAAAACTTTTTGATTTTTACCAAAAAAATTCTTCTTTTCCGAAGACTCCATGCCGAATGCCTTGACAATTTTATTGCCGGAAAAAGTCTCATGGAGGAAGGCATTCAAATCCGCCATGCATTCCTGGCTGCGGGTGGAGAACCGCCGCACCCGGCGGCCGAATTCGACAACCGGGAAAAACGCCACGGGAAAAACAAACACGGCGATCAAGGCCAGTTTCCAGTCCCGGTAAAAAATCACGCCAAGCAGGCCGACAATGGTGAACACATCTCTTAGCGCCCCTGTTATGGCCTGGGATATCATTGCTTTAATGATATTGACATCATAGGTTATCCGCGACATCAGCCCGCCGGTTTTCTGGACATGAAAAAATGCCAGGGGCAGGTCAATAATCCGGTCGTACAAGCTGTTGCGAAGCCTTTTGATGATCAACTCCCCGACATATTGCATCAAAAACTCCTGGCCGTACATCCCGGCCCCGCGAAACGTGTAAATGAGCATGATAAGCAGGGGCATAAGCTTGAGCATGAATTCATTTTTATTTAAAAACACGTCATCGAGCACCGGTTTGACGATAAAAGCGGTGGCGGACGTGGTGGCGGCCACAACCACCATGCATATCATCGCCAGGGCCAGCTTGCCCCACTGGTCCTTAATATAAGCCAGCAGCTGCTGATTGCGCTTGCGGATAACTTGTTTGCTGAGTTTGCTCATTTAAACAGGACCTGCCCCGAGCGTTTGGAATTATTTAATTTTTATATATTTTCAAGAGGTTCTCGATTCCAGCAGTTCCAAGGCGATGTCCGCCGTTTTCTCAGATGCCCCGGGTGTGCCCAGGCGGGCCCGCACGCTCTGCAACTTCCGCCGGATCTCATGGAACCGATCCGCGTTCTCTATCATATCAAGGGCTTCCCTGGCAATACGAAGGGGGTTGGCCTCGGCCTGGATTAACTCGGGCACAATCCGCTCACCGGCAATAATATTGACCAGCCCGATATGATCCACATTCACGAGGGCCCGACCCAGCTGATAACTGATGGGGGAGACCCGATAAATAATAATCATGGGGACCCCGAATATGGCGGTCTCCAATGTGACGGTCCCGGAGGCGGCCAGGACCAGGCGGCTGGATTCAAAAACCTCCCGGACCGCACCCACAGCCAATTCAATCCGGCAGCTGGACAAATAGGGTTGAATCAAGCGGCCCATCCACTGAGGATCGATTCCCGGCGCAATGGATATCAACACCTTTATCCCGGCAACGGCCCCCTGAATCCGGGTGGCGGCAGCCAGCATGACCGGCAGGTTTTTTTCAATCTCCCCCCGCCTCGAGCCCGGCAACAGCCCCAGGGTCAGGGGCGCGTTCGGCTCTTCCGCTGGCTCCGATACCGGGTCCTGGTAGTAATCCAGCAGCGGATGGCCGACAAACGTGACCGGAACTTGGCGGGCGTCATAGTAATCCTTTTCAAAAGGGAGAATGACCACCATCCGGTCGACAAATCGTCGAATCTTGTTAATTCTCCAGGAACGCCAGGCCCATATCTGGGGGCTGATATAATACAGGACCGGCACCCCCCTTTTTTTGGCGAGCCTGGCGACTTGGAGATTGAAATCCGGGAAATCCACCAGGATCACCAGGCCGGGGCGCGATCGGTCCAGTTCCTGCTTAACTGCCGATATGGCGCTTAAGACCTTCGGCATTTTGGCTATTACTTCCGTGATCCCGACCACTGAAAGCTCACCGGCGTTCATGAGTATCCGCACACCCGCGGCCTTCAAACGCTCCCCCCCGATCCCGGCAAAGTCAATTTGCGGCGCCCTTGCCCGCATGGCACGAACCAGGTGGGCGCCATGGAAATCACCGGAGGTCTCCCCGGCAATAATCATGACACGTTTTGAGATCTCAGCACCGTTCATTGCAGCTCAGTCCATGAACCACCGGCTGGATTCCTTGATCTGCCGCGTTATATCCAGGGCCAGCTGCAGGGCTTCACGTCCCATGATCCCCGAAACCTCCGGCTCCCGCCGGTTGGCCACAACATTTAAAAACGAGCGGATTTCCTCGCGCAGGGCATCTCCCTGCTCAAAACACTGCTCCTGCATCTGCATGCCCGGAATCGGCGCGTTCTCACTGCCTTCACCCCGCCATATGTGGGTGATGGACCGGTTGGCGAAATCCACGGAAAAATAACGCTCTTTTTGAAACAGGCGAATCTTGCGCTCCGTTTTGCTGGAAATGCGGCTGGCCGTTACATTGGCGACGGCCCCGTTTTCAAATTCCAGATGCGCATGGGCGATATCCACCTGCCCGGAGACCACCGGCGCCCCCATGGCATGGCAGTAGGCCACTCCGGATTTTACAAAAGTAAGAATGATGTCGATGTCATGGATCATTAAATCCAGGACAACGCTGACATCCGTTCCCCTTGGCTGATACATGCTCAAGCGATTGGATTCAATGAACATGGGTTTGTGGACAATGTCTTTGACCGCGGCAACCGCCGGATTGAACCGCTCCAAATGGCCGACCTGGATGATCAGCCCCCGCTTTTCAGCCAGGCCGATGAGTTCGTCGGCCTCTGCCAGTGTTTGGGTAATGGGTTTTTCAATCAGGACGTCGATATTGTTCTCCAGGCATTCCCTGGCGATTTTGTAGTGCTGGGGGGTGGGAACGGCGATGCTTACCGCATCGACCCGGCCGAAAAGCTCCCGGTAATCGGGAAAAGCCCGGCTTCCGGTTTTTGCGGCAACCCGCCCGGCCTGGGCGCTGTCCGCATCAACAACCCCGACCAGCTCGGCCTGATCGGCAGCGGCATACTTTTCCGCATGAAATTTTCCCAGGTACCCGACGCCGATCACACCGGCCCGAATTTTTTTCATGAATACATCCTTTTCCATGGTGACGCAATTTGAGAAGCAAACAGCTGCAAACCGCTGTTGGGAACAAGCAGGGGGCAGACTGACCGCCGGATCATTTCATGGCGACAATCGAAATTTGATGTTCATCGGCGAGGCGGACCATTTCCCGTCGATCCAGGACCAGGGATTTTCCGGCTTCGACAGCCAGAACCCCAGCGCCTGAATCCCGCATGGTTTCTATGGTCCGGGTACCCACTGTGGGGACATCAAAGCGAAAATCCTGAAGCGGTTTGCAGACCTTTACCACCACGGCATTGCCATTGCCCAGTTCGCCGCCGCGGCGGATGGTGCTGTCCGTGCCGTCGATGGCTTCAACCGCCGTCACCGTCCCATTAGAGACCACCACGCACTGGCCGATGTCCAGATTGCCGATGGCCTTGGCCATTTTCCAGCCCAAGGCGATATCGACCTGCTCCTCCCTGGAGGGTTTCCGTTTTGTCCAGCACCCCTCCTCGGCCAGCAGCTCAGGAAGAAGAAAGGTGGCGGAAAGGATGCCGATCCCCTCATCTTCCAGGGCCTTGGCAAATGCCCGCAAAACATTGTCGTCATGGGTGTTGTGCCGCATGCCGGCATACAGGGCGATCGCCTTGAAATCCGGGCGGATGGCCGCTATCGAGCCGGGTTTTTTTATGGCCCCGATCATCACGGCATCCGAGACCTGGTGGCGCCTGAAAAATTTGATTAACTTCCTGATCTGGCCGAGATAGAGGGTTTCCATGGCATCCACCCGCGCGGCCAGTCCGGGGGCGGTCTCATCATGATAGCCGACCGCAACCACCTGATATCCCTTTTCCCTTGCTTTTTCCGCAAAAATCAAGGGGAAGGGCCCGCTTCCGGCAATCAGACCGATTCGTTGACTCATCGCTTCCTGCTACCGTGTGATGCCGCGCTGGGTTGATTTGATAAAATCAACCAGGTTCAACACTTCGGGCGTGTTTTCCACCTCTGCCATGACCCGTTCCACCGCCTCATTAACGGTCAGCCCGATGCGAAAAATAATCCGGTATGCCTTTTTCAGTTGAAACAGGGCATTCTGAGAGAACCCGTGGCGCTTCAGGCCGACCTTGTTCAGCCCGTGCAGGGTGGCCCGGTCCCCGGCTGCAATTACATAAGGCGGTATATCTTTGACCACAGCCGCCTTGCCCCCGATGTAACCGTAATCCCCGATGCGAACAAACTGGTGGATGGCCACCAGGCCCCCGACAATAACATAGTCGCCCAGGGTAATATGGCCGGCGAGCGTGGCATTATTGGCGAGAATAACGCCTTTGCCGGTTTTGCAGTCATGAGCGACGTGGGTGTAGGCCATCAAAAAATTTTCCTCCCCCACTTCCGTCACTCCGCCGCCGAACTCGGTCCCCCGGTTCAAGGTGGCGAATTCCCGGACAATGGTGTTTCTGCCGATCTTCAGGTAGGATTTTTCGCCTTTGAACTTGACTGCCTGCGGTACAGCGCCAATGGAAGCATATTGGAAAATCCGGCAGCCGGGCCCGATGTCCACATAAGGTTCGATGGTGGCATGGGGCCCGATCACGCAATTGGCGCCAATGGACACATTGCCACGGACAATGGCATAGGGCCCGATTTCAACATTTTCATCAATTTCCGCTTCAGCATCGACTATTGCCGTCGGATGTATCATCGCCTGTCTCCAATTACAGCCATCAGTTTTGCCTCGGCAACCCGTTGCGCTTCTACGGATACAACACCGGCCATTTTTATGACCCCGGACCGCCGCTTTATTATTTCGACCTCGTATATCAACTGCTCCCCCGGACGCACCGGCTGACGGAAGCGGGCGCCGTCAATGCCGACAAAACAAACCTGCTCCGGCTTCACATCAGGAATGGTTTCATACAACAGCAGGGCGCCTGCCTGCACCATGCCCTCAATAAGCAGAACACCGGGCATAATGGGACGCCCCGGAAAATGGCCTTGAAAAAAAGGCTCATTGATCGAGACATTCTTCAAGGCGATCAGCTTATCACCGGCTGCTGCCTCGAGGACCCGATCCACCAGAAGGAAGGGGTACCGGTGGGGCAGCACCGAGAGTATTTTTTGAATATCATATACCATCAAGGGTCTCGTAAAAAAACCGGTTTTGGTCAGCACCCGCAAACCCGGGCCGCTCAACTTGCGGATCAATCCTTTGGTGAAGTTTCATCACCGCCGGGTTCCATTCTTTTAAACATGGCTTCCAGCTTCTCAATTCGCTTTTTCAATTCCGGCAGCCGGGGTATGATCCGGTGGACCTTAAGCCACAGGCGGTGCGGCATTTCAGGGGTGCCCGAGACCACCTGCCCTTCGGCAACCGAGCGCGTCACACCTGCCTGGGGGCCGATTACAGCATTATCCCCGATACGGATATGACCGCCGATACCGGCCTGCCCGGCCAGGGTGACATGCCTGCCGATATCAGCGCTCCCCGCGATGCCGACCTGGGCCACAATCAGGCAATTCTCCCCGATGGTGACATTATGGCCGATCTGGACATGATTGTCGGTTTTCACCCCGGTGCGGATCCATGTCCTGCCGAACGTGGCCCGATCAATGGTATTGCAGGCCCCGATTTCCACGTCATCATCGATTTGCACAATCCCCGTCTGGGGGATTTTGAAATGCTTCTCCCCATCCGGCACAAAACCGTAGCCGTCACTGCCGATGACCGTACCGGAATGAATGATGGTGCGCGAGCCGATCCGGCAGCCGTCAAGGATCACGGCATTCGGATAAATCTCGGTATCTTCTCCGATCACGACCCCGTCTCCGACAACCACCCCCGGGTGCAGCCGGCTCCGGCTGCCCATGACGACATCATTGCCGATACTCACCAGGGCGCCGATCGAGACGGCGCTTCCGGGCTTAAAATTTTCCCCGATGCAGGCCCGCGGACTGATCCCTGCGGGCGGCCGCTTTGGCGGGAAAAACCAGTGAAGCGCCCGTGCAAAAGTCAGGCGCGGCGTATCCGAATAAACCAGGTTGGTGGCGGCCGGCAAAGCCGCCCCCCGAGGGACGATAACTGCCCCGGCACCAGAAGAACCCACCCGTTTCAATATTTTTGCCGTATCGGCAAAAGTGATATCATTCCCGCCGGCCGCGTCAAAAGGGGCGATACCGGAAATAATCTGCATTCGGTCGCCCGCGATCTCCCCGCCGATGAGCTCTGTCAACTCCCCCAGCGCAATCTCCATATCCCGCGCTCCTGTCAATACGGAAAAAAAACAAATTTTTATCAGGAGTCCGACTGGCCGGCATTATACTGCTCAATCAGCTTATCCGTAATATCAATGGAACTGGGGTAATAAACGGCGGCACTTTTTTCAATAATCAACAGATACCCTTCTTTCTTCCCGATCTGCTCGGCCAAGGAAAAGATTTCGGTCTGGAGTTTTTCGAGCATTTTGTTTTCAATCTCTCGCAATTCAGACCGATAAGCTTTCTGCTTGGACTGCAGGTCATACTTCTTGATGTCCATTTCCCGCTGCATCTGCTCTCTCTTTTTCCTGCTGATCACCGTTGCGCGCTGCTGCAGTTCCTCTTCCAGTTCCTGGATTTTTGTTCCCAAAGACCGCAGGTCGCTTTCCATCTCCTGGCCTTTTGCCTGAAGACGGGCCTGAATTTTTTTGCCCGGCTCAGACTCGCTCAGGATTCGCTGAAAATCCACGATCCCGATCTTTGCGATATCCGCACCATATGCCGGGATGGCCAGAACCGTGATAACTGCCATAAGTGTAAAAACGCGAACAATCGCTCTCATATACCCCCCTCTATAACTTTTTGTTTCTCTTTAAATTGTTTCTCTTTAAAAACGGATGACGTCCCAACTCCCGTATCACCGGCCATGCCCCGCCATCAAAAGCTGCCGCCAATAGAGAATTCCCAGCGCGCGTCATCCTCTCCCGGCCGGGGATCAATCACATGGCCCCGCTCCAGCCGAAGCGGCCCCATGGGAGAATACCACCGGATCCCAAAACCCCAGCTCTGCCGCAGATCATCGAGCTCCATGGGGCCGCCGGCATAGGCGTTGCCCGTATCGTAGAAAATCAGTCCCACCAGGCCCTGTTCCATCAGCAAGGGGAACAGGTACTCCACGTTAAACTGCACAAATCGATCACCACCGATTTCGATCCCCTCATCATTGGTCGGGCTGACGTCGCGCCAGTCAAACCCCCGCAATGAATTGATCCCCCCCAGATAAAAGCGTTCATAGTCCGGAAGGATCTTGCCCGCATTCCTTCGGACGTAGCCGGTTTCCGCATGCAGATAGCCGGTTGTCTTCCAGATTATTGGAAAGTACCAGCCCGTCTCCGCCGTGGCCTTGGTAAACCCGACGTCTCCCCCGACACCGGCATATTCCAATGTGAAGCGGTGCTTTGCTCCCTCGGTGGGATTGAATTGCCGGTTTTTGGAATCATAGATCAGGCTCGTGGAAATGCTGCTTTCAACAAACTCGCCCTCCAGAAGATAGGGCGACACATCTTCGTCCACATCCTTGACATCACTGACATCATAGCCGTACCGGATGTAGGCCCGGGTGTAATCCCAAACCGGGTAGCCGAAACGAAGGGAGCCGCCCCTGCTCTCCCGGGTGTAATCGTCGTAATCGCGCTCCCACCGATTGGCCGCCACTGTTGCCGACAGCGGAATGTCAAACAACCAGGGCTCCGTAAAACTGATGTCATACTGCTGTGACGTCCCGCCCGCCTGGACCCTTAAATTCAAATGCTGCCCGCGGCCGAACAGGTTCCTCTCGTTGATGGCGGCCATGACGTACATATTATCCACCGCACTGTAGCCGCCGCCAAAGCTGAAGGAGCCCGTGGGTTTTTCCTCGACCTGAAGATTGAGAATCATCTGATCCGCATCCGAACCGGACCGCCGCCGGACCTTGATATCCTGAAAATAATCCAGCCGATACAACTCCCGAATGCTCTTTTTCAACCTGGAGCCATGGTACTTTTGCCCTTCATAAACCTCGAGCTCCCGGCGAATCACCTTGTCACGCGTCTTGGTATTGCCCTCAATAACGATTTTTTCAAAGTAGACCGGTTTATTTTTGGTGATATGAAATATAATGTCAATGGTTTTGGATTCTTCGTGAAGCTTGAGCTCCGGGGCAATGTCGGCATGGGCATACCCCTCATCCGCATACACGTCCGAAAGCGTCACCACATCCTGCCGGACAACCTGGCGGTTAAAATACGCCTCTTCAGGAATACTCAGCTTTTCATGCAGCTTCTCTTCCTCGAAAATCAGGTCCCCGACCAGTGTGACCTCCCCCATTTCGTAGCGGCCGCCCTCTTCTATCTTGATCTCGACATAGATGCCCTTGTCTTTATAGGTGACTTCCGGTTCGCCAATCCGGGCCTCGGCATACCCCTTGTTATGATAGAACTCTGAGAGCTTGATGACATCCTGGCGCAACACCTCTGTATCCAATTCTCCAGAGCCGGTGAGCCAGGAAAAAAAGCCTTTTTCATTGGTCTCTATTTTTTTGCGCAGGGTTTTGTCGTCAAAAGCCTGGTTGCCCTCAAAACGGATTTCGCGAATTCGCAGTTTTTCGCCTTCATCAATGTTGAATATCAATCTGGCCTGGTTGTGATCCAACTGCTCAACCGTGTAGGACACACGGGTGTTGTGATAATTTTTTTCCTTGTACAGCGTCTCAATCTGCTTGATATTGCGCTTGATTCGAAAAATATTGAGGATGGAGCCGGTCGAGATGTCCATGTTTTCCTGGAGTTCCTCATCGTCGTAGACGAGATTGCCCGAAAACGCAATCGATCGAATTGTCGGTTTCTCCTCGACCCTGAAAATAACGACCTTGCCGTCATCCCCCTCCCGGGCCTCCACCCGTATATCCTCGAAATAACCCATTTCAAAAATCGATTCCAGGTCCCGGGAAAGCGCGTCAGGATCATAGTCATCGCCCGGGCGGGTATGGACCACCCGCAGGATCGCGTCATCTTCGATTCTCTGATTGCCTTCAACCAAAACCTCTTCCACCACGGATGCGGCTGCGTCCTGTGCCGGCACAAGCACACAGACAAACAGCACGAGCATCCAACCCAGCTGCTTAATCATTTACCCCCGCTTTAAATCCACGAGCCGGCCATCAACGAGTGTCAACTGACGCTGCATATAATCAGCCAGTTCAAGGTTATGCGTTACCACCACCATCGTCATGCCGTACTCCCTGTTTAACTCCTGCAGCAACTCATGTATCTGTTGGCTGTTTTTTTTGTCCAGATTGCCTGTGGGTTCATCGGCCAGCAATAGTTCGGGGCTTAAAACAAGTGAGCGGGCCAGGGCCACACGCTGCTGCTCGCCGCCGGAAAGCCGGGCGATGCGGTGATGCAGCCGGTCCTGCAGACCCACGCGGATCAGAATCGCCTCGGCAGCTTCCCGGATCTGCCGGCGCTTCATCCGCTGGATCAAACCCGGCATCATCACGTTTTCAAGCGCAGTGAACTCTTCGAGCAGGTAATGAAACTGAAATACAAACCCCAAGGTCTTGTTGCGGAAAGCGGCCAGGCGGCCATTGTCAAAACGGCTGATATCCGCCCCCCGGTAAATGATCTCGCCCTGATCCGCCGGCTCCAGGGTTCCTAAAACATGTAAAAACGTCGATTTTCCGATACCGGACTCCCCCAATATGGCAAGGGTCTCGCCCGCACGAATGTCCAGGTCCAGGCTGCGCAGTATCTCGATGGGCACGCCGCTGTTGCTGAACTTTTTGGAAATCGCCTTCAGGCGAATCAGCGGGGCGGCCGGTCCGGAATCAGATCCGGCATTGAATCGGGAGGTCAAGTCAGCTTCAGCCATAACGCAGCGCCTCTGTCGGATCGAGCCTGGAAGCCCGGTAGGCCGGATAAATCGTTGAAAGAAAACAGATCGCCATGGCAGCGGAAACGATCACCACCACATCCAGGGCCTCCAGTTGGACCGGCAGTGTGGTGAAATAATAGACATCTGCCGGCAGTTCAATGAATTTATAATTTTTCAAAAGGATGCAGCCCGCGATACCCAGCAGGGTCCCAAAGGCCGTGCCGATCAAGCCGATCACCACCCCGTTGAAAACAAAAATTTTCCGGATGCTGCCATGAGTGGCGCCCATGGTCTTCAATATGGCAATATCCCGAGTTTTCCCCATTACCATCATGATCAGGGTGCTGGCAATATTAAATGCAGCCACCAGAATAATCAGTATCAGAATGACGAACATGGCCTTTTTTTCCAATTTCAGGGCGGAAAAAAAATTTCGGTTCATCTGTTTCCAGTCAGTCGTCCAATAAGGGTAACCCAGCTGCTCCTGGATCTGACGGGCGACGGTATCGGATTGATAGATATTCTTGAGCCGCAGGCCGATGCCCGTGGATGAATCCTTTATTTTCAGGAGGTTTTGGGCTGTCCGGATGTGAACATAGGCAAGGGAGGCGTCATATTCATAAAAACCGGATTCAAAAACCCCGGTGACCTCAAAACGTTTCATTGCCGGCATATGTCCGATGGGCGACATCATGCCGCGGGGGGAAATCAAATAGAGCATTTCCCCTTTTTGCACCCCCAGATTGGCAGCCAGCGCCTGGCCCAGCAGAATGCCCGGTACCTCCATTTTTTCGCCGGCAGGCCGGGGAGGCCTCAATGCCCGGCCCAGCGCCCGGCTGTCAAAGCCTTTCACCTGGTTTTCCGCCGCTCCGGGATCAAGACCGCGCAACACCGCACCGGCGAGCTCCCCGGAAGAACGGAGCATCACCTGGGTATAGACAAACGGGGCCGCGGATTCCACAGCCTCCCTTTTCTCCAGCTGGGCGGCGATTTCCCCGTAATCCCGGATCGATCCCTCATGCGTCCGGACGATAACATGCGACTCGACGCCCAGGATCTGCTCCTTAAAATAAGACTCCGCCCCGGACATCACGGCAATGACGATAATCAGCGCCATGACGCCCACCGTCACCCCCGCCACTGAAAGAAAAGTAATAAAGGAGAGGAAGGCCTGCTTTTGCCTGGATTTGAGGTAGCGTGCGCCAATGAAATATTCAAACGACATGAGTCATCCGCCAGTGCAAACACCCTTTGCCGAAACACCCGGCCGGGCGGACAGAGCTCCGCCCGGCCGGGTGTTTCGGCGGCTGTTGGCTATTGTTTTTCCGTAGGTTTCATGTGCGGGAACAAAATAACATCGCGTATGGAAGGCGAGTCTGTCAGCAGCATGGCCAAACGGTCGATTCCCACGCCTTCGCCGGCAGTCGGCGGCATTGCATACTCCAAGGCCTGTATATAATCCTCATCCAGCATTGGCGTGTCATCCCCGATATCCGTTTTATCCTGCAGCTGTTGAACAAAACGGTTTTTCTGGTCTTCCGGATCATTGAGCTCGGAGAACCCATTGGCTATCTCGCGGCCCGCAATAAAAAGTTCAAACCGGTCGGCAAAGTCGGGGTGCTCCTGGTTGCGGCGCGACAGCGGAGAGACGGCCACGGGGTATCCGGTAATAAATGTCGGCTGCCGCAGCCTGGGCTCAACCAGCACATCAAAAAGCTTGGTCATCAGCTTGCCGATACCGATCGCTTGACCCGATTCATCGGTTTTTGGGACAACGCCCCGATCCCGGGCAAACGCTCTTAAGGCTTCCGGGTCCTGTAAAACGGCGGGCGCAACCCCACCGATGGAAGAGAGGGCCTCCAGGAGGGAGAGCCGTTTCCAGGGACCCTCAAAATTGATGGTCTCTTCCTGATAACTCACCGAGAGGCTGCCGGTGACCGCCAATGCCGCGGCTTGAAACATTTCCTCGGTCAGTGTCATCAAATCTTCGTACCTGGCATAAGCCTGGTAGAACTCAAGCATGGTGAATTCCGGGTTGTGCTGGGTGGAAATACCTTCATTGCGGAAACTGCGGTTGATTTCAAAAACCCGCTCAAAGCCCCCTGTCACCAGCCTTTTCAAATACAACTCCGGCGCGATACGCAAATACAGATCCATATCCAGGGCGTTGTGATGGGTCTTGAATGGTCGCGCCTCAGCACCGCCGGGAATGGGCTGCATCATGGGCGTCTCAACTTCCAGGTACTCCCGATCAATCAAAAACCGCCTTATGGTCTGGATCAGCAAACTGCGCTTGAGAAAAACCTCCCGGACTTCCGGATTCATGATCAGATCCAGATACCGCTGGCGGTATCTTTTCTCCGGATCCTTGAGCCCGTGGAATTTTTCCGGCAGGGGCCGAAGCGCCTTGGAAAGCAGACGGATTTCGTCGGCCAGGAGGGTCCACTCCCCTGTTTTGGTCTGGAACAGGCTCCCCCTGAGACCGACAAAATCCCCCACATCGAATTGTTTGAACAAGGCGTAGGCCTCAGCGCCGACCTTGTCCTGCCTGACATACGCCTGCAATTGCCCGGTACGGTCCCGGAACCGGATAAACGCCGACTTTCCAAACCGATTGATCGCCATGATACGACCGGCGGCAGAAAAAAGAGGCCCCTCTGCGGTCATCGCCGCCGCGTCAACCTGAATTTGCGCATGGATTTCAGCAACCGTGTGGGTCACGCTGAAATCATTGGGGTATAACTCAACACCGGCTTCTTTTAACGCCCGCACCTTCTCCCTGCGTTTTTCGACGATATCCCTGGCCTGTTCCATGTGTTTGAAAACCTTGCCTGCCTGCACGAGGGACCGGCTCCGGCCCCTTGTCATTCAAATAAATAATTATTTCAAAAAGTTACGAACAGACATCCTTTTTTTTGTCCGGCCGCACCGAATCCCTTCCGGTTAACCGGCTTGCTATCCCATTTCCCGATGCCTGTCAAGGTTTTGTTGCAAGCGCTCCACAGCCCAATGCATTGGAAAAAATATCGATATCTGATTTTCACCACGACCGGGGATCTCCAGAGAATAACACAAAGAGGCGTATAGAAGGGTATGGTGGACTAGGACCCGGAGGGCGTTTCCAAATCGTCCGGCATAGCGGCCAGCGGGAGCTTGACCCGGAACGTACTGCCTTGGCCGGGTCGACTTTGCACATCAATCAAGCCATCATAGGAGGTTACAATCCGCTGCACGATGGAGAGCCCCAGGCCCGTGCCCTTGGGTTTTCGTGTAAAAAAGGGGTCAAAAATCGACTGCTGGATCTCCTCGGACATCCCGCAGCCTTCATCTGAAACGGTAACGCAGGCATAATTATTGGCCTGGGCATACAGGCTGACCGTGATCCGGGCATGCCCCTCGGTTGCCTCTGCGGCATTTAGCAGCAGATTCCAGATTATCTGCCGCAAATGTTCAGGGTCGATCTCCACCGGGATCCCGGTATCAATACGTGTCCGGATATCGATTTTCTGCTGGGAATGGCTGGTTTGAAACTGCTTGACAATCTCCTGGAGCTCGAGATCCATAAAAATCCGCTTTTTATTCCCCGGCTGGGGTCTGGCAAACATCAGAAACTCATTAACCAGGGAACTGATGCGCTCGGACTCCCGCAGCACAATCCCCATCAAGCGGGCATGATCGCCGTTATGGGAGACTTCGTCCTTCAAGACCTGAACCGCCCCTGACATCGAGGCCAGGGGGTTTCTGATTTCATGCGCCAGCCCGGCCGCCACCTCCCCCACTGCCGCCAGTTTCTCCACCCGGCGGACCTGGGCTTCCATGGCCCATAAATCCTGTTTGGCCCGCTTTTCCTGCTCCGAGAGGTAGCCGGCCAGAAAAGCCACCGCAAAAAAAGCGCCAATGGACATGCCGAGCCGGAACAGAACATAGCCCCACTCGTAAGTGGCCGTCATGGCATCCGGGGAAACATTAAGGGGTTGAATGAGGCCGTAATACTGCAGATCCACCATCACGCCGTACTCGATGCTGCAGATAACCGCCACGATCATGCTGCCCTTGCGGAAGATGACCATGCTGGCATATATGATCACCAGGACGTAAAGAAAGGAAAATATACTGGAGAAACCGCCGGTCAGGAAGATGATGCCCGAGACCAGCACCGTGTCAACAATAATCTGCAGGTACCCCAGCACCATCAAGCGCCGGGTGCGCCACAATAACAGGGCATAGCCCACAGATGTCAGCAACACCACCCCGGCAAGGGCATTCAGGTAAAGCAGGGGCGGGGTTAAAAAGGTGATGCTTTCCTGAATGCCCACGAATGCTGTTGATGCCAGGAGCACCAACGCAAACAGGAGCCGTAAAAAAACGAGAAACTTCAGTTTGCGGTGCTGATCATATTCCGGCGTATTTCGATTAAATTTCACCTAAACCGAACGTTTCAAATTTTCATTCTTTTGATTTTGCAGTTATTTTAATAAGATCCGGGCTGGATTGAAATACACCGGCCTGCGGCCGCCAAGCACTGCCGGAGCCCCTTCCCTTCCGTTTCAGCAAAAAACTCGGCCGCTAGGCAATGGCCCCCGCCATCTTGAATATGGGCAGGTACATGGCGATAACCAGGCCGCCAATCACGACCCCTAAAAAAACCAGCATGAAAGGTTCGATGAGCGAGGTCAGGTTGTCCACCGCCTGGTCGACTTCATCCTCGTAAAAATCGGCGATCTTTTCCATCATGGCGTCAATGGCGCCGGTGGATTCGCCAACAGCGATCATCTGGCAGACCATGGGCGGGAAAACCCCGGTTTCGGTCAAGGGGTCGGCAATGGTCTGGCCTTCCGCTATCCCGGAGCGGACGTGGTAGACGGCTTTTTCAATGGTTTTGTTGCCGGCGGTGCGGGCCACGATTTCCAGGGCCTCCAAAATAGCCACGCCGCTCGCCAGCATGGTGCCCATGGTGCGGGTGAATCGGGCAACGGCGGCTTTTCGGATCAAGACCCCGACAACCGGGGTTTTCAACATCAGGTCATCAATTATCGCCTGGCCCCGCTCGGTTTTGTAGAACTGCCGGAAAGCGATACCAAAAAGGACAATCCCGATGATAATCCACAAAATATTGCCTTTGACAAAATTGCTCAAACCGATCACTGCCTGGGTGGGAGCGGGCAGGGCTTTTCCGAAATCGGCGAACATTTCCTCAAACACGGGAATAACGAAGACCAGGATAACGGCCACCACGACAACGGCGATAAGTATGGTGACAATCGGATACGTCATGGCGCCCTTGACCTGGGCCTTCAATTTCGCGGCTTTTTCCATGTAAGCGGCCAGGCGCCGCAGGATGACATCCAGGATACCCCCGGCCTCACCAGCCGCCACCATGTTGACGAACAGGGCGTCAAACTGGTTCGGGTACTTTTTCAATGCTTCGGCCAGAGTCTGCCCGCTTTCCACGGATTCCTTGATGTCTTTGAGCATCTTTTTAAAAGTTTTGTTTTCCTGCTGGGCCTGAAGAATATCCAGGCACTGAATGATCGGCAGGCCGGCGTCGATCATGGTGGAAAACTGCCGGGCGAAAACAATGACATCCTGCTCCTTGACCCGGGGTTGAAGGAAAGAGACATTTTCGAACAGGTCTTTGGGCTTTTTCTTGATTTTTTCAGCCGTGATCCCCTGCCGCTGAAGCCTTGTGCGGACATCCTGTTCAGAAGGTGCCTCCATTTCCCCCTTTGTGGCCATATCATTCCGCCCCCGGCCCTTCCACTGGTAAACCGGCATGTTCCCCCCCTATTCAGGTTTGATGACGCAGGTAAAGATGGAACCTCAACATAGTCCCCGCCGCCCCGTAACAGATCCGGCAGGCCATTTTTTCGCACGTTGAAACACAATGAAGCATATCCGGCTATTCGTATAGCCGTATAACCGTATAGCGGTTTTTGTTTCCGGTTCCGTTTTGGTTTCCGGTTCCACGGAGTTACTGAAAAATGACTCGCAGACCATTCCGGCTAAAACGAATTCTCAGCATTCTCAGACCCTAACGGGTCAATGGATTATATTGCTTGATAGTACTTGCCTACCATAAACCGGTTCTAAGCACAAGCCCATTTATTCCTCCCCCCCGGCGGAGCCTGAATGGAACGGTTTTCAGGTTTGCTTCAGATACGAGGAAGTGAAAAGCAGTTGAACATTTTTGCACAAGGTGTATATTTTCCGATAACAATAATTGTGAAACCCGGCTGCCCAAGCACGGACAACGGACAAGGAACCCGCAGATTGTGCCCTTTCCTGCCCGGTGGCGGACCGGCAAGGACCATCGGCAGGAAAGTTTCGCCATCTATCGCCCCCCAAAGTAGTGCAAAATTGTTGCCAAAGTGTTATCTTAAGGGCATAAAAAATTTGCGGGCGGTCCCCCGGGATCACCAGAGGGCGACCGGAAGCTGATTCTTTTGACAACAACAGGTAAAACGAACCTATTCACAGCGGGCACACCGCCGTGTCATATGGCAGCCGACTGCAGGGGTTTTCACCCATGAACATGCAACAGAGCCCGCCCGGCGAGGGTCTAACGGTTATCACCACGCATCTGAACGCCGATTTCGATGCCGTGGGGTCCATGCTGGCGGCCCAAAAGCTATACCCGGGCGCGATCGTGGTCATACCGGGATTTCATGAAAAATCCTCCCGGCATTTTTTCATTGATGCCATGGCCTACCTGTTCAACATGGCGGATCCCAAAACCATTGATGATGCCGCGATAAAGCGGCTTGTGGTGGTTGATACCAAGCAGGCCTCCCGCATCGGGGAATTAAGCCGCCTGCTCGGCCGATCCGATATCGAGGTCCATGTCTTTGACCATCATCCAGCGCTTAAAAGTGATATTCAGGCCGATTACGAGCTTAACCGGCCAAGCGGGGCCAATGTGACACTCCTGACGGAAAAGATCCGGGAAAAAGGCCTGCACATTCTCCCGGATGAAGCCACCATCATGTGTCTCGGGATTTATGAGGACACCGGCTCCTTCACCTTTCCCTCCACCACGCCGGAGGATTTTGCCGCAGCCGGATACCTCGTCGCCCAGGGCGCCAACCTGGCTACCATCGCCAATCTGCTGTCCAAGGAAATGGATGCCGAACAGATCTCCCTGTTAAACAAGCTCATCGATTCGGCTGTCCATCATTCCATCAATGGCGTTGATGTGGTAACCAGCAGCGTGTCCACCGAATCGTATATCCCGGATCTGGCCTTTCTGGTTCAAAAAATTCTTAAAATCGAAAATCTGAATGCCATCTTTGCCATTGCCCAAATGAAAAACAAAATTTACGTGGCCGCCAGAAGCCGTACCCCGGAAGTTGACGTGGGAGCGGTGGCCACGGAAATCGGCGGCGGGGGCCACAGTTTTGCTGCGGCTGCCACCATCCGGAACCAGACCCTTGTGGAAACCGAGCAAAAACTGCTCCACGCCCTGAGAAAACACGTTAAATCCAGACAGCGGGCAAGAGATATCATGTCCACCCCCCCGATTACCGCCGATGCCTCAATCTCCTGCGCAGAGGCGAGAAACCGCCTGTCCCGGTATAACATCAACGCCCTGATGGTCGTTGACCCCAACGGGCCCACCGCGAAACCAAAAGGCTACATTACCCGCCCCGTAATCGAAAAAGCCCTCTATCACAAGCTGGACAGCATCCCCATCAGTGAATACATGACCAGTGAGTTTGCCGTCGTATCCCCGAATGCCGATATCTTTGAAATCCAGGAAAAAATCATTGAAAACAACCAGCGGATCCTGCCTGTAATGGAGGGAGGGGAAATCGCGGGCGTCATCACCCGAACCGATCTGCTGACCATCTTGTTCCAGGAGTCCCGGGAAAAAACACTGCAACCCCATGACCCGCTGAAAGAAACGCTCATACCCCGAACCAAGAGGGTTGAAGGGTTTATGAAAGAGCGGCTTCCAGAGCACATCATCCAACTTTTGATTCACATCGGAAAAGTGGCCGAGGAGCTTGAATACACCGCCTACGTTGTGGGCGGGTTTGTCCGGGATCTTTTCCTGTACCGGCACAATGAAGATATCGATATTGTCATCGAAGGCAACGGCATTGAATTCGCCAAGGAATTTGCGGGCCGCGTGGGTGCGCGAATAAATGCCTACGCCAAATTCGGCACCGCTGTCGTCATATTCCCTGACGGATTCAAAATCGATGTCGCCTCAGCAAGAATGGAATATTACAAATTTCCGGCCGCCCTTCCCACGGTGGAGATGAGCTCAATCAAGCTGGATCTCTTCAGGCGCGATTTTACCATCAACACCCTGGCCATTTTTCTGAATCCCCCCAAATTCGGGAAATTAATTGATTTTTTCGGCGGTCAGCGCGATATCAAGGAAAAGGCGATCCGGATTCTGCACAACTTAAGTTTCGTTGAAGACCCCACGCGCGTTTTCCGGGCCATTAAATTTGAACAGCGCTTCGGGTTCACCATTGGCAAACTCACCTCCGGACTGATCGGAAATGCGGTGCGGATGGATTTTTTCAAGCGCCTCTCGGGCCGGCGGGTCTTCTCCGAACTCTGTCAGATCTTAAAAGAAGACACCCCCCTGCCCGCGCTTTCCCGCTTAAATGAGTTCGGCCTGCTGCAGGTGATTGACCCTTCGATCGAATTCAACCAAAATCTGACCGATCGTTTCAACGCCGCCCGAAAGGCCATTTCCTGGTTTGATCTCCTGTACACGGAGGACACCTGCCTGCGGTGGGCGGTGTATTTTCTCATATTAATCCGGCATTCGGACGAGGAGACCGCTTCGCGCATCTGCCGGCGATTTGAACTGGGGCCGAAGTATGAAAAAATTTTCACCCGGGACCGGCTGGCCGCCGAAGCCCTGATCGGCCGATGGCATCGGAGCCTGCCCGGCGCCAACAGTGAATTGTACCACCTGCTGTCTGGATTTGACATTGAACTGATCCTCTATATGATGGCCATAACGGATCATGAAACCATAAAAAAAATGATCTCCCACTATGTTACGGAACTCCGGGGGATCACCTTGTCTGTCGGCGGAAAGGACATAAAGGCCCTGGGTATCCCCCCCTCCCCGGTTTACGGGAAAATTCTCAAGGCCATACACGAGGCCAAATTAAACGGGCATGTGCATACCCGGGACGAGGAGCTGACATTGCTGAGGACTTATGCTGCCCAATATTGACCCGCTGCAACTGATCATCGTATTTATCCCCCTGCTTTTTGCGGTAACCATCCACGAAGTGGCCCACGGCTATGTGGCTTACCGGTTCGGCGACCCGACGGCCAAATTTGCGGGCAGGCTCAGCCTGAACCCGATCCGGCACCTGGACCCCTTTGGTTCCGTCATACTGCCCCTGCTGTTGAAAATTTCCGGCTCACCCGTCATTTTCGGATACGCCAAGCCGGTCCCCGTGGATTTCCGAAACCTGCGAGATATCCGGCTCGGGACCTTATGCGTGGCATCGGCCGGCGTCGTGACGAATTTCCTCGCCGCCCTGCTATGCGCCGGCATTCTCCAGCTGCTGCGCCCTTTTCATGCGGCGCTCGGCCCCTCAGGAGGGTTGCTGATCCAGCTTTTGGCCTACAGCGTCATGATCAACCTGGTGCTGGGCATTTTCAACCTGATCCCCGTGCCGCCGCTTGACGGCGGGCGGATTCTCAGCATGCTGCTGCCGGAAGATTGGCGAAAACAGTTTCAGACCATCGAGCCCTTCGGCATTCTTATTCTGCTCGTCCTGCTGATGACAAATTCTCTTGATCTTTTCATCTCTTTTTTTATATCCCCCTTATTGAACTGGATGCTGCAGGGATATTTTTGACCTGAACGCCATTTCCCGATCTTTGCACTATCCTCCGGCCGCCCCCGGCGCGGGAGGAACACGCCACAAGCCTACAGAGGAGTTGAAATGACAGCCAAAAAACGAATTGTCAGCGGGATGCGGCCGACCGGCGCCCTTCATTTGGGCAACTTTCACGGGGCGCTGAAAAACTGGATAAATATGCAGGCGCACTATGAGTGCTTCTTCTTCATAGCGGACTGGCATGCACTGACCAGTGACTATGAGAATACCGCCCACATCAAAGAATTCAGCCGGAAAATGATGATCGACTGGCTGGGGGCCGGGCTTTCGCCGGAGAACAGCACCCTGTTCATTCAATCCCATGTCAAGGCGCACGCGGAGCTGTTTCTTCTGCTGTCCATGATCACGCCGGTGCCCTGGCTGGAACGCAATCCCACGTACAAGGAACAAATTGCCCAGCTGCAGAACAAGGACCTCTCAACATTTGGTTTTCTGGGCTACCCGATTCTGCAGGCCGCCGACATTATCATATACAAGGCCGAAGGCGTGCCGGTCGGCATCGATCAAGCCCCGCATATTGAAATCACGCGGGAAATCGCCCGGCGCTTCAACTATTTTTACGGGCATGTATTTCCGGAGCCGGAAACGATCCTGACCGAGTCGGCCAAGATCCTGGGTACGGATCGCCGGAAAATGAGCAAAAGCTATGACAATGCCATTTTCCTCTCGGACCCGCCGGAGGCGATCCGGAAAAAAGTGGCCACCATGATTACCGACCCGCAGCGAAAAAAACGCACCGACCCCGGAAATCCCGAGGTCTGCAACGTTTATTCATTTCACGGGATGTACTCTGACAAAGACACGACAAGCGAGGTCGACAGGGATTGCCGCACTGCCGCCATCGGATGCGTGGAATGCAAACAAAAAATGGCCGAGAACCTCATTGCAGCCCTTGCCCCCATCCGTGAAACCACCCGGTATTACCAGGAACACCCGGAAGTCGTGGATGAAATCATTGCCCGGGGAAATGCCAGGGCGGCCGCGGAAGCCGGGCAAACCCTTGAGATGGTCAGGGACGCCGTAAAGATCTAAAGGAGCGCTAAAGGCACCACAAATGGCCAGCCAGTCTTATGAAATAGCCCTTGCAGATATCTTTGAAGGGCCGATGGACCTGCTTGTCCATCTGATCAAAAAAAACGAAGTGGATATCTATGATATCCCCATTTCCTTTATCACGGACCAGTTTCTGGCTTACCTGGAATGGATGAAATCCCTGGATGTGGATATCGCCGGTGATTTCCTGGTCATGGCCGCCACATTGACCCATATTAAATCCCGCATGCTGCTGCCCTCCAGGGCTGCAGGCACGGATACGGCGGAGGAAGACGATCCCCGGAATGAAATCGCCGGCCCCCTGGCGGAATACCTTCAGATGAAGTCCGTTGCGGAACAGCTTGCCGGCCAGCCCCTGCTGGAGGCGGATGTGTTCGCCAGAAAAACGCAGCCCCCCGATTACCCTGCAGACCCTGGCGAGGAGGCCCTTGACGCGGACCTGATGGACCTGTTGACCGCGTATCACTCCCTGCTCAACAAAATAAGCGACAATGCGGCGCTGCACATCAGCTTTGAAGTCATCTCCGTCAAGGAAAAAATGACCGAGGTGATTGACAAGATAAAGGACAGGGGCTCGGTGCCATTTGCCTCCCTGCTGTCCGCGCATCCGGACCGCACCGAAATCATTGTCACTTTCCTTGCCATACTTGAAGTTGTTAAACTAAACATGGGATACCTGCTGCAGTCCGATTCATACAGGGGCCTTCAGCTCATCCTCCGCGATTCACCGGATAAAGGATTCGCCGGGTAAACATTTCGCCGGATAAAACGGATAAGCCGGATTCCCCGGATCCAGGCGCCGGATGCAGGCGCCGGATGCAGGCGCCGGATGCACCCCACGGACGCACCCAACGGATGCACCCCCCGGACGCACCCCACGGATGCGCCCCACCTCAAGCCGGCATGAGCCCTCAATCATACTTAACGGAACTGAAGCGCATGAGTTTTTCCCAATTATGGCGGGACTCAATATAGCGCACGGTTCCGGTCTTTCCCCGGATCGCCAGCGAATGGGTGGCAGCCCCGCTGCCGCTGTAGCGAACCCCGGGCAGAAAGGTCCCCCCCGATATACCGGTAGCGGCAAAGAAAACGTCCTCGCTGCCGACCAGACTGCTGACAGTGAAAGTGCGGCTCAGGTCGGTTCCCGCCTCGGCCAGTGCGGCCCTTTCCGCCGGCTTCTGGGGATCCAGGCGGCAAAGCATCTCCCCGCCGATCGCACGAATGGCGCAGGCCGCCAGAACCCCCTCCGGGGTGCCGCCGGTGCCCATCATCAGGTCAATCTCGGAGCCGGCATCGATGGCCATGAGAGCGCCGGCGACGTCGCCGTCCGTGTGCAGCTGAATCCGGGCGCCTGCCTGACGAATGCGGTTGATCAGTTCCTTGTGGCGCGGCTTGTCAAGTACAAATACGACCAGATCCGGCACTTCCTTGCCAAGGGCCCGGGCCACACGGGAGAGGTTCTCTTCCACCGGGGCGTCCAGGTCAACGGCATCGCGGGCCTCGGCGGAAACCACCAGTTTCTCCATGTAATAGCTGGGGCCGGGGTCGAACATGGCCCCGGCAGGAGCGGCCCCGACGACCGAGATGGCATTGGGCCGCCCGTAAGCCAACAGATTCGTTCCTTCCACCGGATCCACAGCCACATCCACTTTGGGCCCGCTGGATGTGCCCAGCTTTTCTCCCTTAAAGAGCATGGGGGCGTTATCTTTCTCCCCTTCGCCGATAACAACCGTCCCCTCGATGTCCAGCGCTGCAAAAGACAGGCGCATGGCTCGGACGGCGGCCCCGTCCCCGGCCTCCTTCTCTCCCCTGCCAAGCCACCGTGCAGCTGCCAGGGCCGCCGCTTCGGTCGTTCGTACCAGATCCAGAGCCAGATTGCGCTGAGGCGTTTCCATGACCCACCCACTGTCTGAATGCAAAGATTAGTAAAAAGGGGCTCGAACGTTTTCCCTTGCCATCTCACCCTGACTTTTTCGGGACTGTCAGATTTTAATTCCATCAATCGGTATTATTTTGATACATTGGATATATTGAATCACTCATGAAATCAAGCTTTCATTGCCGATCCAAGAAAGCTGGCCCGGAAAAAGGGCGAAAAAAAAATAACCCGAAGGCAGACAGAGACTGATGCCCCTTAAACTTATTATATTCCTCGCCTTATCCCTGGCGCTGCTGTTCGGCATGCATTATGCCTGCTTCAGAAGCTTTGTCTTCTTTTTTCAAATCAACCGGCCGCTGCTCAAAACCCTTTTATACACGGTCATGGTGCTGCTGACCATCTCCTTTATGAGCGCCTTCATGCTTATTCACTGGCGGGAAACCATCTGGACCATTGCCTATTACAAAATGGCGGCCGTCTGGATGGGCTTTCTGATCCATCTCCTGGTGGCCATTGCCGCGGCCTGGCTGATTCTGGGGGGATTTCGGGTGCTCGGTTTCGCGCTGCCCGCCAAACACCTTGCCGCAGCGGCCCTTATCATTGCGGCCGCCGGCTCGGGCTACGGCATGTGGGCGGCCTTTCATCCCGTTGTCCGCGATGTCATGGTGCCGGTCAAACAAGTTCCGGAAGCCTGGAAAAACAAAACCATCGTCCACCTCTCCGATCTTCACTCGGGCCACTTCCACCAAAGCGGTTTCACCCGGCGCATCGTGGAAGCCGTCAATGCCCTGGAGGCCGACCTGCTGCTGGTCACGGGAGATCTGCTGGACGGAATGGGCGGGCCTTATGCAGCAAACCTGGCGCCATTGGACGCGCTGCGGGTCAAACGGGGAATGTTCTTTGTCACCGGCAACCACGAACATTACGTGGGACTCCGCCGGGCCCTTCGCATTATTGAAAAAACCCCTCTGCGCATACTGGACAATGAAGTCGTTGTCATCGATGATTTAGAGATCGTTGGCGTCAGCTATCCGGGCATTCGCCGCCTGACTCAGATCGCCGAGCTCCCCTCCCGCAGGAAGCCGGGCACGGCCCGGATCATCCTGTTTCATACCCCCACTGAAATGGACCGGCGGGCAGACACCATGGAAGACCGGCATTTCACCGATTACTGGATGCCGGATACCACCTATGATTTAAACAAACAGATCGAAGCCGATGTCCAGCTATCCGGGCACACGCATCACGGCCAGCTTTTTCCGCTTAACTGCATCACCCGGCTGCTATACAAAGGCCGCGACTACGGCCTGAACACGGACGGAGATTTCCAGATCTTCACCACCTGCGGGGTCGGCTCCTGGGGGCCGCCCATGCGAACGGCAGGCCGCCCGGAGATCGTGCGTATCCGCCTGGAACAGCGGGCGGACTGAAACCTCCTGAAAAGGCGATTAATGAACATGACAGCGATCAAACCCATAATTGAAAGCCTGCTGTTTGTCTCAGACCATCCATTAAACGTGGATCAGATCAAAAAGGCGCTGCCGGAAGCGACCAAAGAGGAGATCCAGTCCGTATTAAATGAAATAAAAGACGAATTTGCCAAACGGCAGGGGGGTTTTTTTCTTCAGCAGGTAGCGGGCGGGTATCAGTTCCGGACACCTGCCGAGCACAAAGAATGGGTTCAGCGCCTGCTCCAGCCGAGTCCGGCCCGGCTCAGCCAGGCCGCACTGGAAACACTGGCCATAATCGCTTACCGGCAGCCGGTAATGCGAAGCGAAATCGAACATATCAGGGGCGTTAACGCGGGGCATACCCTGCGGCTGCTGCTGGAGCGAAAACTGGTGCGCATCCTCGGACGCAGCGAGCTCCCGGGGCGTCCGCTCGTTTATGGCACCACCCGCAAATTCCTGGAAACCTTTAACCTGAATGATTTAAAGGACCTGCCTACGCCAAAGGACATCGAAGCGCCCCAAAACCCGTCAAAACCCGGTGAACAAGAACTGCCGCTCAACCCGGATACGGACAAACCCGCCGGCTCGAAAAATAATCCTTGACTTGAGGCCGGTGCCCACATTAAAAAACTCGCTAAAGGGCGGTTAACTCAGTGGGAGAGTGCTACCTTCACACGGTAGAAGTCACTGGTTCAAATCCAGTACCGCCTACCAGAAAATATAAGGGTTTACGGGTGCGGTCGCCTGTAAGCCCTTTTTTATTGGTAGCTGAAAAGGTTGTCTTGGTGTGAATGGCTGCCTGATATGTTTTTAGGGAAATGGTCATTTTAATTTTTCAACCCTCTGTGACCATTTTGTGACCGGTGGGGTTTAAAACGGCATTTTCAAACCGCCTTGCCGATTCCTGATTCACCGGTTTCATCAAGTGCGCATATACGTTTAAAGTCACGGTGGGGGATGAATGACCCAACTGTGATTGAATGTATTTGATATTCTCTCCCTGCTCAATCAACAGGCTTGCATAGGTATGCCTTAAATCGTGAAACCGGATCTTTTCAATCTCTGCCTTTGTCAAGGCCGGGAAAAAATACCGCGCTGTCATATTGTTATGGTTCATCGGCTGGCCCGCTTCATTTGGAAACACAAGGTCCAGCTTATTCGGCTTGCTTGCCAGTTTCCACTTCTTTAAATCCGCCATCATTGACGGGCCTAAGTCAATCCGGCGATCAGATGTGCTGGTTTTCACATCAAACCACTGCTGATTATTGAACGTGCGCTTGATGTGAATTTGATTATTTTTCCAATCCACATCAGACCACTTCAGGCCGATCAACTCGCCCTGCCTAGCGCCGGACATAATCGCCAACTTGAAAAAGATTTTATGCTTTTGATCCTTAACAGCATCCAGGAAAGAATTAATTTCTGACGGCCTGAGAACCCGAATTTTAGCCTTTTTTTCATCCCCCTGCCCCCTTGGTCTTTCCGCCTCTCTTACCGGATTGTAATCAATATACCGATGCCGGACTGAATAACTCATAATCTGATTTAAGGTCACAAGGATTTTCCGCAACGTTAAAATGTTCATCCCTTCTTTCTGACGATCCGAAATAAACTTTTCAATTTTTGCCGTTGTGATTTTTCGGACCTTCAAATCATTGAAATCATCAAAGTGATTATTCACATGGCCCTCATAAACGCTAAAGGTTGAAGCTCTCAGGTTAAGTTTTTTATATTCAAGCCATGCTTTAGCCACCTCCTTGAAAATCGGAACCTGCTTATCCGGGATATAATTGCCCTTCTCTAACTGATCCTCAATTTCCCTCAGTTTATCCTTCGCTTGCTTCTTTGTAGTGCCGGACGGCAGGGTTTCTCTTACGCGCTTCCCCTCAAGATCATAATAATCCAGCACATAGCGGTTTCTGCGCTTCGCCACTTTAGCCATGCTGCCTCCTTTAAAATAAAAATGCCGACTCTCCCCACGCTCTAAGCAAGCGCCCCATGCCTCACGGTCATGGGCGAGTCGGCAAATTGAAATCTGAATTGTGTTTTCATAACTTAGATTTGGGGGGAGTTGATAAATTTAAATATACTTAATTATAATTTACTATATTATTTTAAACTATAATTTGTCAAACCATTTATGCTATTGAATCGTAAAACACGAGGGATTTTTTGCATTGGCTAAAAAAATTAAGAGCAATGTACGGAAAATCATGGAGGCTAAAGGGTATACCCTACGCAAGCTTGAGGACAAAACCGGCCTTACCCATGTCACCATTTTACATGCTCGATCAGATGAAAAAATTCAAAGTTGCCGGTTAAATACATTGCAGATAATTGCTTCAGTCTTGGGGGTATCGGTTAAAGATTTATTTGATGAAACTTCCGTCGACAAATGATCTAAGCAAATCTATTGTTTTATAAAAAGTTGTTTCATTTATTTTATCATAATCCTCTCACTATAAAATAAAAGCCATCCCAATCCACCGCCTATTAAATAACCAATCATACCAACTCTATATTTCAGCCTTCCTCTTTTTATACCCATGTCATTGTATATTTTATCAACCATTTGTTTGTTTTCTTGCTTAGTTATCGCATCCCCTCTTTGTCCTTTTGGGGGGATGTTCACAATAAAGGCCAATAAGGCTGACAACCAAACAATATTAAAAGAATTTTTAAAATTCGACCCGATAAAAAAATGAATGAAACTTAGAAGGCCCATAAAAACAATCCATAGCGAAGGTTTATTGAAAACCATAAAAATAAAATTGTTAGATTGGATTATCAAAATGTTTAAGATAAATGCCAAAACCACGATAGCCAATACCGATAAAATTATATCCATATTGCATATTCCTTCTTTAAAAAAGTAATGGCAAATATAACAAAATCTTATATGGACCAGTAACTTTAGCTATAAGTTTAAAACTGTTGCTATTTCACCTTTTAATACTTTTCCAAACAAGTGGTACCAATGTCATCGGCATATAATTGGCGACTCCAACCCTGTTTTTCTTTGAGATCACTCTGAAGTTGAAAATGAAGCACATTGCCATTTTTCAGTTTCCACTCGGCTCGAAACCTCCCCCAATCTGGTTCGGCATGGTACTCCTCTGGTGGACCGTATAGTTTGTGAGCAGATAAAAAGGCCTGGAACCATTTATTGAAGTCTTTTCCAGTGACAAACTCTCCTTCGACTATAGCGTAAAGGCGGTCCTTACAAAAAAGATAATCTCTCTGTTTGGTAGTTATTTTAGAGGAATAAGTCAAACCACCCGTTTCTTTAAAAAACTTAATGTCCATCTTCTCAAGTTTTTCCACAAGCTCAGCTCGTGAGATTCCTGATTGTATGGGATTTGACCATTCTAATGGTCTTAATTCTTCTCCACTAACCGTCTGCAGCATAAAAAACTCAAAGATGACAACACAGGCAATTATCAGATAAAACAATTTAAAAAAATTCATGATATCAACCCCTTATCTTATTCCAATTCCCTAAGCTGATTATATTGAACATGTTGATATATTATCTGATTATTTTAACCAAGATTTTTTCAAATTGGCACAAAATACACTTGTGCAACAACACATTTTGATTAATACTGGACATCATCCTTGCTTTTGTCAGACTGACACACCCATTCCGCCATTTTTCCATTTTCATTTCTTTGGAATCTCAAAAAGGGATGGTTTTCAAAACCCGCGAGGACGAAACCACGACTTGACATCCCCTGTTTCTATGACATCTTTTTTATATATATGTCCACTTACACCTCCCCTAATCCCCAAAAAAGGAGGCTCCAAATGAAACACCTTGTCATCCTCGCCACCCTCATCATCTTCGCACTCCCGGCCATTGCTGCCGCTGAATGGGTCTATAACCCCATGATCGGCAAATGGGTCCATCAACCCGATGATACGCCGGACGTTATCAGCCCACTCATGGAAAACCGCCAGCGCAACCAGGAAGCCATGCGAGGCATTGCCGACCAAGTCCAGGACATGGTGCAGCGCAGGCGCATGAAAGAATACATCCGCGCCGGTGACTTCTCCCGGCAAGGACTGAAACGCTTCGTCAGGAACCACCCCAACATCACCAGGGAGGAAATCATCGGCCTGGCTGAGATTGCGAGGTATATGGGGGAGTGGTGACATTAGAGATCCTTCGCGGCGGTGAAATCAGACCGGGATATATATAGGGTATACGGCCCGATGGAACCAAAGGGGGGGGGATGCCGTTGCCTGTCCTGCATGATCTTGCTCCCTATATTTCCCCGAAAATCCAATTCGATAGGTAAGGCAGCAACCGCATTGTAAGTTTAAAGCCTTTATTATCAAGGATTTAACTTTAAAGCAATTTTGAAATACCCCCAAAAATACCCCCAAATTTATTTGCTGTCTTTAAATTCAGCATCAATGACATCCTGATCATCATGGTCAATTCGGGGATAATGATTTGATGCGATCCGCTTGATTATATCCTCAACTGTGACGTTGCGATGCTCCCGGACCGTCTTTTCTGTCCATCCCTCAAACCGCTGGTAACATAGCTTGATAGCCTGGACATCCCCGCTACTGGCCTTGTCCAGCAATGCCGTATCCACCTTGGCAAGTATCCCGGTATATTTCTTGCGCCGGACATCCAATGCTTCGGCTTCAATTTCCGCCAACTCTGCCGCTGAAAACAGTTCATACAATCGCTGTCGAGAGATCCCGATACATTCCGCTAATTGACTTCGGTTGGTGCAGAAATCATTATCCGGACTTGCTAAATGCTCGACAATCGCCTGCCTGTGTTTGGTTTTTGCTTCCATTTTTGGCCTCTATGGTGGACCCCAAAAGCTCAAGGTGTTGATATAAAAAAATCGGTTAAAAAATATTTTAATAAACCTCTTCTGCTACCCAATTGGTGTAAGAAACGAGGCATATAATAATTATCACTTCTTGGATAAGGTATTTCCAGTGCATAGGTTCCCCGAAAAATGGTAATACTATTGTAGCCAGAAGGGCAGCGGCAGGCAAAAAAGAGGCAGGCATGTAAAAAGATTTCGGGTAATCTTTCTTTATGAAATGTTGAAAAATCAATACAATTCCTAATCCGCATATTGCTCCACCTGCAAAGTTTATTAGATAAGTACCATCAAAAAAGTCCAGGGAGATTAACCCTTCTCCACCTAATCCAAAAAGACCTTCAGGCATAAAAGGGCCGACAACTGTCTGAAGAATTTTAAAAAGATACATTCCAATAATAACGCCAAAAGGAGTGAGGCAAGTAGCTAATATTCCAAGAAAAAAGTTTCTTTTAGACATTTTTAATACTTTAAGGCACTTTTTTTATTTAAAGAAAATTGGTGATTATTAATCAATATTGTAACTATTGACTTTTCATAAAATTTGGTAAAAATGAATTTGCTTGTAAAGAATAAATATTCGATAAATTAAAAAATTTGTAATAGCAGAGTAGAGTGGATTCTTTCTTGTTTGAAGCCTGTCATTTAAAAACTGACAAGTCCAAGCCGTAATCAATCCTCTCAATAGCCTTCTTCAGAAGCGTTTGCATTCCATACCGTTTCCCATATCGGCCCATTGTAATTGAATCGACAGAATGGCCTGTATTGACTTGTTTCTGACAACCCGCAACCCGAATAAATATTTTGGTTTTTTAAGGTTTATGCATATTTCTGCCTGGCTTATGTGTTTTTCATGCGTGCGTACTGCTCCGAAAATTCAATATTTCCACGTGCGGGTACTGGTCCGAAAACTTTTTATGATTCTTTTGGCGAAACATAATGCCCCCCCTTGATTAAATCCATACGATGTTATGGTAACTGACTGGACAAACATCGCGCTATTGTCATCCCGTATTGAAAATTTGGCTCCAAGGACCCGTTAAATGTATAGATTTGTATACTTTTTATGCGTGGGATTTTGTAGGCACCTTAGCAATTCTTACCCCCCTGGTGGCCTGCTGATTCATAATCAGTTGTCGCCTGGTACCTGCTACCCTGTTCCGGAATGTGCGCACCAGTTTGCGCACCACCCCGCGCGCGCGTAGAGATGTCAACTTTGTTGTCAACTTTCTGTTGTTGTGTCGCATGGTCCGCAGTCTGGTCCGCAGTCTCCACGCGCGTAGAGATGTTAACCTTTTGTTGCTTGCATTGCATCGTTGCCCCTTTTTACGGAATAACAAAATTCAACACCAAATAGATTGGTTCGCGGTCAAGTTCGCACCCCCTGCGCACATGAGGATGTTGCATAACTGTTGCCCCTGGTTTCGATAACCTAAAATTGACCCCCAAAAGGGCAAAACGATCACACAAA
>CAZNSO010000001.1:0-149728 GCA_964575805.1 uncultured Desulfobacteraceae bacterium | reverse complement strand
GTTTACAAGGGTGCATGACGGGAAATGCGCGGGCATTTCCGCATGCTTTGGTTTTTCTTTTGCCGAGGCGCGCCATATCCATGCCCGGGGGTTTCGCTCAGGCCGTTGCGCTTTCCGTCGGAATGGTGGTTACCGGTACCGGGGAGTTTTTCACCACCTTTTCCGCCACGCTGCCGAATCCGAAAAAGCCTTTCTGCCCCCGGCTTGCCATTACCACCGTATCGATATTTTCCTGTTCAATAAATTTCAATATTTCCGTTGCCGGGTCGCCAACAGCAATGTGCTTGATATAGAGGGGACATCCTTGCAGGTATTTCTCACAGATCTGCTCCAGCCGCTTGCGGGCGACTTCCTTTGAATTTTCCATGATCCGGTTAATGTGATCCTGGTTGAATTCACCGTACCAGCTTTCATGATGCGCCAGGTCTTCTATAACATAGAGCACGTGGATTTCGGCTTGATACTGTTGGGTCAGCGAATTCACATAGGGTAATGCCAGCTCGGCACTGCTTGAAAAATCCGTCGGCCACAAAACCTTGTTTACTTCCATTTTATCCGTCCTCCTTGTCCTTGAGTGGTCCCAATCAATTATCCTGACATCCTGATCGTTACCTTTAATATAAATCGGATTTTTCTTGCGTCGAAGAAAGTGCGGCAAAAATAGATTCGCCCCCTTTTTTCCGGATTGGCGCCCCTCTTCAATGGCGATTATAATTATACATAAAAAGCCGGACAGCGGTCAGGCTGTTTAAAAAAATGAACTTCAGGAGGGGGAAACCATGGGCGTTGATGTTACGGTCACCATTGGGGGGGCCGCCGGGCAGGGCATTCAGACCGTGGGCGAATTGCTGGCCAGCGTGTGTCATAAAGGCGGTTTGTTTATTTTTGCCATCAATGATTTTGAATCCCGGATCCGGGGCGGCCACAGTTTCATGCAGCTTCGGATCAGTGATGAGCCGGTGGCCGCACCCGGGGATCAAAACCACCTGCTGGTCGCCTTGAACAGGGAAACCTTCGATATCCATGCCGAGGAGATGCTTGCAAGCGCACGCATTTTAATGGAGTCCGAGCTGGACCCGGACACGGAAAACCCGTTGGCAGGCAATGTGGTAAACGTAGGGTTTACCCGGCTGGCAAAGGCGGCCGGGGGAAAAATCATGGCGAATACCGTTGCCGCGGGTGCGGTTCTGGGCATGCTCGGCGCTCCGGCCGGGCTTCTTGACCAGGTGCTCCAGGAACGTTTTGCCGAAAAATCCGCCGAGCTGCTGGAGAACAATCAGAAAGCCGGCCGGATGGGACGGGAGGCGGTAATGGACACCGCGTTTGAATGGCGTTTTGACTGGCCTGATCGCGGCCCTGGCGGCCGTTTGCTCTCCGGTGCCCGGGCGTTGGCCTTGGGCGCCCTGGCAGCGGACTGCCGGGTGGCTGCCTTTTATCCCATGTCCCCCGCCACGGGAATCATGATGCAAATGATCGCGTTCATGGACCGTTTTCCCCTTGTTGTGGAACAGGCAGAAGGCGAAATCGGCGCGATCAACATGGTGGTCGGCGCTTCCTTTGCCGGTGCTCGCGCAATGACGGCAACCTCCGGGGGCGGATTCTCCCTTATGACGGAAGGTGTCGGCCTGGCCGGCATAACGGAGACGCCGATCGTGGTCATCAATGCCCAGCGACCGGGACCGGCAACGGGCCTGCCGACGCGCACCGCCCAGGGAGACCTCAATTTTGTCATTCACGCGGCCCAGGATGAGTTCCCCCGCTTTGTGCTGGCGCCCCGAAATCTCGATGAAGCATTTGCCACCGTTATCCGGGCTTTTCATCTGGCGGAAAAATACCAGGTACCGGTGATTATTCTCGTTGATCAATATTTCACCGATTCACTCGCCATTACCGCCCGGGAGTGGACGGCCCCGGAAGCCATCGAACGCTTTCTGGTCTCCGATGCCGAAATGGCGGATCCTTCCGCTTACAAGCGCTTTGCCATTACCGTATCCGGGGTTTCTCCGCGTGCTGTCCCCTGCGCGGGCAAGGCCCGCGTCATGGTGACAGCCAATGAACATAATGAGGAAGGTCATTTGAGCGAAACCATTGCGGATCGGAATGGCCAGGTCAACAAGCGGAATCTGAAACTGGTGAAAATGAAGGAGGAAATCAACGGCCCGGAAACGTATTACGGAGACAGCCGCCTGCTGCTGGCAGGCTGGGGCTCGACCGCCGGGACGATCCGCGAGGCAGTGGATCGGCTGCAAAGGGAAAGCCATGATGTGGGAGCGGTCCTTTTCCATGATATCTGGCCATTTCCCGCAAACCAGACCCGGTCAGCCCTTTCCGGATGCGAGCGATTTTTAACCGTTGAACTAAACGCCTCCTCACAGTTGGGGGGTCTGATCCGGCAGCATGCCGGATTGCCGGCACACGAAGCCATTGTCCAGTATGACGGCCGGCCCATGCGGCCGGGCCGTCTGGTTGAGCAGGTGAAACGCAATTTAGAGGTGGCCTGATGAGTGATCTGTCAATTTATCACAATGATTTTGAAAACAAGTGGTGCCCGGGGTGCGGTAACTTCGGGATATTAAACGCGGTGAAAAGCGCGCTGGCGCAATTGTCGCTGCCACCGGAGCAGGTGCTGCTCATCTCCGGAATCGGTCAGGCAGCCAAAACCCCGCATTTTCTCAATTGCAATTTTTTTCACGGCCTTCACGGGCGGGCACTGCCGGTGGCCACGGGCGCCAAAATGGCCAACCAGGATCTCAACATTCTGGTTCACATGGGCGACGGTGATTGTTACGGAGAGGGGGGCAACCATCTGCTGGCCGCCATGCGCCGCAACCTCGATGTGACGCTGCTGGTCCACAACAATATGGTCTATGGCCTGACCAAGGGCCAGGCCTCCCCGACATCCGAACATGGATTTGCCACCAAGGCGCAGCCTTTCGGGGCCATCAGTGATGCCATGAACCCGATCGCATTGGCATTGTCCCAAGGCGTCGGCTTTGTCGCCCGGGGCTACTGCGGCGAAAAAGATCACCTGAGCCGGCTGATCCAGGCGGGTATGGAATATCCGGGATTCAGCCTTATCGATATTTTGCAGGTCTGTGTTTCCTTCAACCCGGTTAATACCTATAGCTACTACAATCAGCGGATCTATCGGCTGGAAGAGGCAGCGCATGCCACTGATGATTGGCATGGGGCCATGGATCTGGCGTGGCAATGGGGGGAGCAGATACCGGTGGGCCTTTTTTATCAAAAAGAGACGACTCCGTTTACCCGGCGGATCAAAACGCTGGAAAAGGGCCCGCTTATCCATCGGTCCCGTGATCCGGCCGCGGTTCAAAAGGTTCTGGACAAGGCGTGAAGATATTATTCCAGAATAACAAGAGCCCGGATGATAATGCAAGGATAGGTAAAAGGAAGATTTGAGCAATGCCTGAGTTACCGGATGTTGAAGTGTTCCGCCGCTATTTTGATGCAACCTCGCTGAATCAGGTCATCGACGGGCTATGGGGGGAAACGGCGATTCTGGAGGGGGTTAGGCAACCCCAACTCCGCGAGACCCTTGAGGGTGCTTTCTTCTCCCGGACCCGGCGGCATGGAAAGTACCTGTTTGCCGGTCTCGGCCATGCCGGCCCCTGGCTGGTTTTCCATTTCGGGATGACCGGATTTTTCAAGCACCTATCCCCCGGTGGAGAGAAACCGCCGCACACCCGGTTTCTGCTTACCTTTAAAAACGGCTGGCATCTTGCCTGGGACTGCCGGCGGAAACTCGGTCGCATTCGCCTGACGCCGGATGTGGATGGCTTTTGCAAAGAGATGCACCTGGGAATTGACGCCTTGGCCGGCGACTTGACCATCGAAGTCTTTGGGCACCGGCTGTCCGGCGCGCACGGGTTCGTCAAGTCCACGCTCATGAATCAATCCATTATTGCCGGCATCGGAAACGTGTATGCGGATGAAATCCTTTATCACGCGGGTATGCATCCCCGGTGGAAGGTGTCCGAGCTCAGCGCTGGAGCGGTTGAGAAACTATATGAATCCATGCGTTATGTACTGGAAACAGCCATTGCGGCAGAGTGCCGGCCTGAGAAGATGCCGGCGGAGTTTTTGCTCAGTCGCCGGTATCCCGACGCGGTTTGCGCCTGCGGAGGAGTTGTCGAAAAGATAACGGTTTCAGGCAGAAACGGGTATTACTGCCCAAATTGTCAGAAATGAGATGTCTTGTTTCCGGATGATCGACCTGGCTGAGGGGGCCCGGCAAAGCAAGTCCGGGGGCCAGGGTCCGGCCAACCGCGCCTGCCCGGCCCCCGCGGATGTGGAGACCGCAATCGGTACCGGCACGGACGTGGCCGTGGAAGCGGCCGATATCATCCGGGTGCGCAGCGGGAGCAAAACCGGTGATGTCTAAAAATAAAATCAAAGATGGGTAAGTAATTGGCGCGCTGCCGGAGCCATGTTTATTCTTTAGGAAGCAAGTGCCGCGGCCCGGACAAGAAACCCTGTTGGGCGGCACAGGTGAAGGAGCGCGTATGGAGCCGGTAGATATGACATATGCACTGTCGTCTTGGACGCCCGGAGCAGTTGCTTTCCTGGCGTTTATTTTTGCGGTTTTCGTGATGATGGCAGCAATGATGCTGCTCACGGCCTGGCTCGGTGAAAAACGTTTTAATGAAAACAAGTCCAGGCCTTATGAAAGCGGGATCATTCCCACGGGCTCGGCTCGTCTTCGTTACCCGGTGCCTTTTTTCCTTGTTGCGCTCTTTTTTTTAATCTTTGACGTGGAAGGCGCATTTATATTTTCCTGGGCCGTGGCCGCTGATGCCCTGGGGGGCAGGGCAATGGTCCAGATGACATTTTTCATATTCGTTTTGTTATTGGGGCTTATCTATATATGGCGAAAGGACGGCCTGGCATTAAATCCGAAAACAGACAGGAAGGCAAAACAGCGCTGAGCCGCGGGCTGGACTCGGTTATCAACTGGGCGCATGCCTGCAGCCTCTGGCCGATGTATTTCGGGCTGTCGTGCTGTTTTGTGGAGGAGATCACCGCGTGGACGCCCAGGTACGATATTGCGCGCTTCGGGGCCGAAGTCCTGCGCCTGTCGCCCAGGCAGTCGGATCTGCTTATCGTGTCCGGGACTGTATTCAAAAAGGTTGCGCCGGTGGTTCTGCGGCTCTACGAGCAGATGGCCGAACCCAAATGGGTGATTTCCATGGGCTCGTGCGCCAACACGGGCGGCATGTACGATGTATATTCAGTGGTCCAGGGGGTAAACCAGATACTGCCGGTGGATGTCTACATCCCGGGGTGCCCGCCCCGGCCGGAAGCCGTACTGCAGGGCCTGAACATGCTTCAGGACAAAATCCGCTCCAGGGAAAAGCCGGCAGGCAGCGTGTTCCACCTGGGCGGCGGCAGCCAGGGAACCACCGCGCCGATTCTCGTGGACGGCCAAACCAAGACCCGCGACAACAGGGGGCCCGGGATGAACGGTATTCCCTTGCGGGGCAGCTCGGTAACCCCTCCTCATTTTCCCGAAAACCGGGCGGATTGGATGTGGACGCCCCCGGCAGCCCAGGCCGTCCCCGGCCCTGCTGAAAATCGCCTGAAAGAACAGCTCGAGGCCAGGTTCGGCTCCTCTGCCGTGGCGGCCGGGCACACCTCGGACATGCTTACGGTGCATGTGGATGAGCGCCGGGCAAAAGAGATCCTGGGATTTCTCAAGCATGAAGCGGACCCCCGTTTTGCCCGCCTGGAGGATTACACCGCGGTTGACGAATCCGCAAGGCGCAATCCCGGGGACTATCCCGATTTCACTCTTGTGTATACGCTTCTGGCATTCGCGCCCCCTGTAAGGATAAGGATCAAGCTCCCTCTTTACGGCAGCTATCCGGAGACGCAAAGCATCCATGACCTGTGGCGCAACGCGGGCTGGTACGAACGGGAAATCTATGACATGTTCGGAATCCGGTTTTCCGGTCATCCCGATCTGCGCCGGCTGATTATGCCCGCGGACTGGCAGGGACATCCCCTTCGCAAGTCGCATCCGGGACGCGCCACCGACCTTCCCGCCTACACGGCCTCGGATGCCCAAAACCTTCAGCCCGTGGCAGGGGAGCAGTTTTTCCGGGTTAATGAAGACGGCGAATCCTTCGTACTAAACATCGGGCCGCATCACACGGGAACCCATGGCATCATCAGGTATATTGCAAGGATGGAAGGCGAGACAATCACCGGTCTTGACATGGATATCGGATATCATCACAGGGCCGCCGAGAAACTCGGCGAGCGTCAGCACTGGATCCAGTATATTCCCTACACGGACCGGGTGGACTATCTCGTGGGTGCGGCAAACGAGTTTCCCTACGTTATGGCCCTGGAAAAGCTGGCAGGCATCAGCGTGCCCGAGCGGGCCGAATACATCAGGGTCCTTTTCGCCGAACTGTCCAGGATAGCCAACCACATGGCCTACATAGGCATCACGGCAAACGATATCGGGGCCCTGACGCCCAACTTCTACGCCTTCAGGGACCGTGAAATGATAATGGACATCGTGGAGCTGATCTCGGGCGGCAGGCTCCATCCGGCCTTTTTCCGCCCCGGCGGCGTGGCTGCGGATCTTCCGGAAAACTGGAGGGAGCCGGTGGAGGCGTTTTTGAAAATATTTCCTCGAAGGCTCAGGGAATATGAAAACCTGACCCTGAAAAACCCCATTTTTAAGGCGCGCACAGTTGACGTGGGAATCCTGGACAAAAAAGACGCCGTGGACTGCGGGGTGACCGGTCCCAACCTCAGGTCCACCGGCATGAATTGGGACCTTCGCAAAAACATGCCTTACTCGGTTTATGACCGGCTTGATTTCGATGTGCCCGTGGACACCGTGAGCGACTGCTGGACCAGGTTCCGCCTGAGGGTGGAGGAATGCAGGCAGAGCGCGAGGATCATTCGCCAGGTTCTCGACCACATCCCAGCCGGACGATACATCTCGGAGGACTACCGTTACGTGGTCCCCAGGCGCGGCGATATGCTAAAGGACATAGAAAGCCTTATCCATCATTTCATAAACGTCACCCGCGGCCCGAAAATCCCCCGGGGAGAGGCTTATGCCGCGACTGAAAATCCAAGGGGCGAGCAGGGCATCCACGTTGTCAGCGACGGCCTGGGATTCGCCTACAGGCTGCGCATCAGGGGGGCGAGTTTTACGAACGTCCAGGTGTTTCCGATAATCTGCCGGGGAGCCACGATTCCGGATTTCATCGCCATCCTGGGCGCCCATGACTATACCCCGGCGGATATAGACCGGTGAGGACAAAGATGCTTCCTGACACCTATCGGGCAGAAATTGAAAAACGGCTCAAACAGGAAGGCGGGGCCCGGGCGATTGTGGTTGATGTCATGCTCGAGGTGCAGAACTATTACGGCTGGTTTTCAGACCAGGCGCTGGAGGAGGCTGCGCATCTTCTTGGCATGAGCCCCCTTGAGATAGAAGAGCTGGCAACCTTTTACAACTACATATACAGGGAGCCGGTCGGCAAATATGTGATTCATGTCTGCGACAGCCTGATATGCTGGATGGAGGAAGGATACGCGGAGCTGGTGCGGCACATGGAAGACAGCCTGGAAATCCGGATGGGGGAGACCACTTCAGACGGCATGTTTACCCTGCTTCCGGTTTGCTGCCTGGGCTATTGCGACCTCGCCCCCGCAGTGATGATCAACCGGACCGTGCACGGCCGCCTGACTGCAGCCGGCTTTGACGAGATCATGGAAAAACTCAGGCAGGGGGAGTAGATGTATCCGCAGGTGCTCTTGAAAAACAGGCAGCCCGACAGGATCGCCACAATCGCGGAGTACCGCGACAGCGGCGGCTACGAGGCGCTGGAAAACGCCCTCGGCGCCAACTCCCCCTCCCCTGAGGATATCCGGCGGACCCTGCTGGATGCCGATTTGCTCGGACGCGGCGGGGCGGCTTTTCCCATGGGCAAAAAGATGTCCACGGTTCCGGAAGACGCCCCATACCCCCGTTACCTGGTGTGCAACGCAGACGAGATGGAGCCCGGGACCTTCAAGGACCGGGTGCTCATCCATGCCGACCCCCATCAGCTGATAGAAGGAATAGTTCTGGCGGCGAGGGCAATCGGCGCTGAAGTTGCGATTATTTTTATCCGCCGGGAATATGAAAACGCGGCCCGGATACTGGAGCGGGAAATCGAGGCGGCCAGGGAGGCCGGTTTCGTGGGCAAAAATCTTTTGGGCTCCGGCTTTGACTGCACGGTGACAGTTCACCGAAGTGCCGGCAGATACATATGCGGTGAAGCCACGGCCCTGATAAGCGCCCTGCAGGGCAGGCGGGCCAACCCGAAAAGGCCGCCGCCTTACGCTACTGAAAAGGGCCTTTGGGGGCTTCCCACAGAGGTGCAGAACGTGGAGACCCTGTGCTGTGTGCCGCACGTGGTCAGAAACGGGGCCGAGTGGTTCAGGTCCCTGTCGCTGACGGAAAACACGCCCGGCACCAAGGTGTTTTCCGTCAGCGGCAGGGTGAACCGCCCCGGGTGCTACGAGCTGCCCATGGGTGTGAAGCTCTCTGAAGTCATAGAAGAATTCGCTGGGGGCATGGCTGAAGGGTCAAGGTTTAAGGCATGCATGCCGGGCGGGGCATCGACCCAGTTCATGCCGGCATCCCTGTATCATGTCCCCCTTGATTACAGTGAACTGGCGGGCAAGGGCTACCGGCTCGGGACCGGCGCAATCATGGTGTTTGACCACAAGACCTGCCTGGTCCGGGCCACAGCCAACCTCATGAAGTTTTTTGCCAGGGAGTCCTGCGGCTGGTGCACGCCCTGCAGGGAAGGGCTGCCGTATATCCTTGAACTCTTGGAGCGCATAGAGGCCGGTGAAGGAAAAACCGAATACATCGAGATGATAAGACAGATGGCTGGACACATGCAGCATGCGTACTGCGCTTTTGCCCTTGGGGCGGCCGCCCCGGTTGAAAGCCTGATGGAATATTTCGAAGACGAAGTTCTCGCGCACCTGGAAGAAAAAGGCTGTCCTTTCAGGGACGGGGAGTCCCGGTGATTTATGCCGAAATTGATCATAGACAAGCGGGAAATAATTGTTCCCGAAAAAACCATGGTAATAGATGCCGCGGAGCAGGCAGGCATCTATATCCCGCGTTTCTGCTATTTTGCCGAATTGGGGGCGGTGGGCGCCTGCCGGGTATGCGCGGTTGTGTTCGAGGACGGCCCTGTCACCGGGCTGCAGATGAGCTGCATGGTAGAGGCCCAGGACGGCATGGTGGTTTCCACCGAAGCTCCGGAAGCCGTGGATTTCAGAAAGCACGTCATAGAGTGGATGATGATGAACCATCCGCATGACTGCCCGGTGTGCGATGAAGGCGGGCACTGCCTGCTCCAGGACCTCACCGTGGCCGGCGGACACGGCATCCGAAGGTATCCGGGCAGAAAACGCACGTACAGGGACCAGTACCTGGGGCCGCTGATCAGCCATGAGGAAAACCGCTGCATCCAGTGCTACCGCTGTTCGCGTTTTTACCAGGAGTATTGCGGGTACACGGATCTCGGGGTCACGGGTATCGCCAGACGGATATATTTCGGCCGGTACACTGACGGCGTGCTCGAAAACCCGTTTTCCGGCAACCTGATCGATCTTTGTCCCACGGGGGTTTATACGGACCGGCCCTCGAGATACAACGGCCGCAGATGGGACTTTGAGCGCTCCGACGGTTTGTGCATCAACTGCAGCCTGGGCTGCGGCATAAAGATTTCCGCCAGGTACAGGGAAATCGTAAGGCTGGAAGCAGGCAGCCGGCAGGAAGTCAACCGGGCTTTCATCTGTGACAGGGGGCGCTACGGGTTCTTCTACGCCAATTCATCCGCAAGGCCTGTAAAGGGCCGGGTGGACGGGGAAAATGTCTCTTTGCCCAAGGCCCTTGATGAAGCTCTCAGGCGACTGGAATCGATCTGCGCGAAACACGGGGGGCAGGCGGTGGCGGCAGCGGGTTCGGGAAGAAGCAGCCTGGAGACCCTGGCCTCGTGCATCCATATGTGCAGGGTCCGATCTTTCAGGGACTTTGTTTTTGAAGACAGGTCGGCGGCCCCGGGCGCGGATGCGGCTGTCGGGCGGCTGACCCCTGAAAACGCGGTATCCATGGAATCTGTTGAATCGGCGGATGTTATACTGGCAGCGGGGGCCGACCCTTTAAACGAGGCCCCCATGCTTGCCCTGGCCATGCGAAGGGCGCGGCGAAACGGGGCGGCCGTTTGGGCCATTGATCCACGCCCGCTTGCCTGGCCTTTTGAATTCAATCAGGTTTCCGCGGCCCCGGGTGAAATAAAAGAATGTTTACGGAAACTGCACCCGGAAACACGCTCCGGAGACGCTGATGGCAGGCATGCAGAAGCACTTGACGCGATAAAGGACCTCCTGGAAAAAAGCAGGAGGCCCGTGATCGTGTGCGGGACCGAAATTATCGGTGCAAACACCGTGTCCGCGGCCGCGGATCTCGTGGATTCACTGCGCGAAACAAGCAGGGAGGCGGGGATTTTCTTTACGCTTCCCAGGGCCAATACCCGAGCAGGGGTGCTGCTCGATAAAAGCGCGGAATCGGTGCCGGATCTGGTTGAGCGCATGGAATCCGGTGAAATCAGGGCCCTTGTAATGGTTGAAAGCGATCTTGCGGATATTTATCCGGACAGGGCCCGTCTTGACGCCGCACTTGATCGCCTGGAGCTGCTTGTGGCGGTTGACTGCCTTCCCGGTGACACCCTCGAGCGGGCCGATATTGTTATCCCGGCTCTCACGGTATTTGAAGCAGGCGGCACATACATCAACCAGGAGGGCAGGGCAGGATGGTCCCCGCCGGTCCACGCCGGCGGGACGCCGGTGAGAATCGAGGGGGCCGGCGGGCATCCGCCGAGGGCCATCCGGCCGGACATCCCGGGCGGAGACATCCCTTCCGCCTGGGCGGCCGTATGGCGGCTGGCTGGCATGAGGCCTCCCGCAGGAAGGCAAGCAATGAATGACTGGTTGGCTGAGGCCTTTCCCTTGCTTGAGCCGCTCAGGACCATGGGAGTTGCAGGCACGCGGGTTTTTATGGCCGCTGCCGGCGGCGGAAAGAAGGAGACGGCAGGAACGGGCGCTGAAAACGCCGGGTACCTGATTGTCCCTGCCGCTGCTGTGTTTGGGGATGACCCCATGTCCGCGCTTTCCCGCTGCCTTGAGGAATGCCGCATGCCGCAGGAGCTTTGGATGGCTGACTCGGATGCGGAGGCACTGGGAGGTGCGGACGGCGATTCAGTAAGGCTGGACCTGAGGGACCGCCCCCTTGACCTCAGGCTCAGGACATCAGCGCGGGTGGCCCCGGGAGTTTGGATCCTCTATCGCCAGCCCGGCCTGCAGTGGCGGCAGTTCGATCCCGGGCGGTTTACGGTCAGCAGGCAGCAGGTTGTTATCTCCAGGTCCGGCAAAACGGGCGCAAGCAGGGGCAGGGCGGAATAATGGAACTCTGGCTGACGGGGTATGCCATTTTGGTGCTCAAGATCGCGGTGATCTTAACGGGCGTACTTTTGCTGGCAGCCTACCTGGTGCTTTTGGAGCGCAAGCTCCTGGGGCGCTTCCAGGCCCGCATCGGGCCCAACCGGGCGGGGGTTTTCGGCCTGCTGCAGCCGATTGCAGACGGCATAAAGCTTCTTGCAAAAGAAGATGTAATGCCCGCCGGCGCGGAACGCTGGATTTTTCTGTTTGCTCCGGTGATGGTTGCCTCCACGGCCCTGCTGACCTTTGCGGTTGTGCCGTTCGGCCCGGAACTGACAATCGGGGGCAGGAAAATCCCCATGGTGGTAACAGACATGAATGTGGGGCTGCTCTACGTGTTTGCCATGGCCTCGCTCAGTGTCTACGGGGTGGTCCTGGGCGGATGGGCGTCTAATTCCAAGTACCCCCTTTTCGGCAGCATCAGGGGGGCGGCGCAGATGATCAGCTACGAGCTGGCACTGGGCCTGTCCATTGTACCCGTGGTAATGCTGGCAGGGTCTTTCAGCCTGGTGGATATCATAGACGCCCAGGCCGGCCGGCCGTTTGTCCTGGTTCAGCCGCTGGCGTTCGCCATTTTCTTCATTGCGGCAACGGCTGAGAGCAAGCGCATCCCCTTTGACCTGCCGGAGGCCGAGGCGGAACTCGGCTCCGGTTATCACACGGAATACAGCGGAATGCGCTTCGGGTTGTTTTTCCTGGGTGAGTACGTGCAGATGCAGGTTTTGGGGGCGCTTGTGGCCGTATTTTTCCTTGGCGGCTGGCGCGGGCCGTTTTTGCCCGCCCCGCTCTGGCTGCTGGTAAAAATGTTGATCGTGGTAATTGCAATGATCTGGATAAGGGCCACTCTTCCAAGGTTCAGGTATGACCAGTTAATGATCCTGGGCTGGAAGTTCCTGATCCCCGCGGCATTGATCAACATAGTCATCACCGGGTTTGTCATGGTGCTGCCATGAAGGAGCTGATCCAAATCATATCGGCTGTCTGCAACGGCTTTTACACGACAATGGTGCACGTGTTCAGGGGGCATGCCACTGAACCGTATCCTGAATACAAAAGGCCCCTGCCGAAGCGCTCCAGGGCCGTGATCATACTCACCTGCGACCCGGACGGAAAGGAGCGATGTGTGGCCTGCTACCTGTGCTCCGCAATGTGCCCGGTGGACTGCATCTCCATGCAGGCGGCCGAAGACGCTGAAGGACGCAGGTACGCCGCGTGGTTCCGGATCAACTTCGGCAGGTGCATCTATTGCGGGCTTTGCGAGGAGGCCTGCCCCACGTCGGCCATACAGTTGACCCCGTTTTTTGAAAACTCGGATTCAGACATCATGAAGATGGTCTACGAAAAAAAAGACCTGCAGGTTGCCCACTGCGGAAAGGATGAGAACTACAACTTTTATGCGTATGCCGGACTGGCCACAAAACACAGGGACAAGGGGGGACACGAAAATGAGGAACCGCCGGTCAACACCAGAACCAACATGCCGTAAATGATATGACTGTTTATTCGTTTTTTTTCTACATAACCGCAGCGCTGATCATCGCCTCCACGGCCCTTGCGATCACCAGAAAGCACATGGTCCATGCGGTGCTTTACCTGGTGGTTTCATTTGTGGCCACCGCGCTCCTGTTTTATCTGCTGGGCGCTCCCATGCTGGCGGTTCTCCAGGTGATAATCTATGCGGGCGCCATAATGGTGGTTTTTTTGTTCATTGTCATGATGATCCGCATTGATCCCGACAAACAGCAGGCCTTTGCGCTCGGCCATTACATGGCAGCCGGTGCGGTCTGCGGGATATATTTTACTGTCGCAGTCCTGCTCATGGGGTTTTCAGGATGGGGTTCCGGCGAACCGATGCCGGCGTCGGCAGCCTCCCCCCTGGAGTTCGGGGTTTTTTTATTTAAAAAGCACTGGCTGTCAGTTGAACTGATTTCCCTGCTACTGCTGGTGGCCCTGGTGGGCGCGCTGCAGGCGGGCAGGGGCAGAAAAGCCCGGCAATCCGAACGGGGGGAGCGCCAATGATCGTACCTTATACGCATTTGGTGCTTCTGGGAGGCATATTGTTTCTGCTTGGAGTGATCTGCATGCTCACCCGCAGGAATCTCATCATGATCCTGCTGGGTCTGGAGATCATGCTCAATGCGGCTGCCGTGACTTTTGCAGGGGCCGGGCTGCATTTACAGCATATAGAAGGGCAGGTCATGGCGCTTTTCATCCTCGCCGTGGCGGCTGCTGAAGTGTCAGTTGGCCTGGCCCTGATCGTGTGTGTGTACCGGCAGACCGGCTCAGTTGATCCCGGCTGCGTGGAGGGGGATCAATGCAGGCTGGATCCCGGGACGCCTGCTGAACGGACTAATATTTAACCAATTGAAATTTTGACATGTTTACAGAACCCGTACCCCTGTTTTCACTTTACCTGGCCTGGGCGGCCGCCCTTGTTCCCCTTGCCGCCTTCGGGGTCATCATGGTTTTTCTGCGCCGCCTGCCCCGGGCTGCGGCAGGTGTGTCGGTGGGCTCCATCACCCTGTCGCTGATCTGCGCCGTGTCTCTGCTTGCGCGTCACTTGCACATGGACGGGCCCCTGGAGTCCACCGTGGCGTGGGTGGTATCAGGCGATTTTGAAATTCCGGTGGGCGTTCTGCTGGATCCCCTGAGCCTGATCATGCTCGTGACAGTGGCGTTTATTGCCTTTGCGGTCCAGCTTTATTCCCTCGCATACATGGCGGGCGATCCGGGCTATGCAAGGTACTTCGGCTTCATGTCGCTTTTTGCCTGGGCAATGATCAGCCTGGTGCTTGCCCCCAACATTCTTCAGCTTTTTATTTTCTGGGAGCTCGTGGGGCTTTCGTCGTATCTGCTCATTGGTTTCTGGTACGAGAAATTTTCAGCAAGCCGGGCCGGGAAAAAGGCCTTTGTCATGACCCGTGCCGGTGACACCCTCTTTTTCTGGGGATGGCTGATCCTTCTGGTATGGGGCGGGACCCTTTCCATCATGGATTTGAACAACTCTGCCCATGATCTTTCCGGGACAATGGCAGCCGCATCCGCCCTGTTGATTTTCGGCGGCATAACGGGCAAAAGCGCCCAGTTTCCGCTGATGACATGGCTGCCCGACGCCATGGAAGGCCCCACGCCGGTCAGCGCATTGCTTCATTCAGCCACCATGGTGGCGGCCGGGGTTTTTCTGCTTGGCCGGCTTTTCCCGTTTTTCAGCCAGTCCGATGTTGTCATGACGGTCTGCATGGCGGTCGGAACCATCAGCATGCTCATGGCCGCAACCATGGCAATGGTCAGCAGGGATATAAAACAGGTGTGGGCCTATTCCACCATAAGCCAGCTGGGCTTCATGATAATGGCCCTGGGGGCCGGGGGGTATGCGGCCGGCATCTTCCATCTGACCGCCCATGCCGGCTTCAAGGCGCTATTGTTTTTGTGCGCGGGAGTTTTGATACATGCGTACGGGACAAACGACATGTTCGCGATCGGGCGTGCCGGGGGGCGCAGGATGAAGCTGGCAGTGCTCTGCATGACGGCGGGGGCGCTTGCGCTTTCCGGGATCTGGCCTTTTTCCGGTTTTTTCAGCAAGGAAGCGATCATGGGGGTGCTGGCGGCCGCAGACAACCCGGTCTGGCTGGTCTGCGGGCTTGCGGGGGTTTTTTTGACCGCGTATTATTCCTTCCGCCTGATTTTCGTGATCCTGTTGCCCGGCGCGATGACAACCGACAGCAGCAGAGGCATGCACGAAAGATCGCGCGGGGATGCGGTCATTACCATTGTCCTGCTTATGCTTGCGGCACTGACCCTGGCCCTGGGGTTTTTCGCCGAAGGCTTCCGCGAGGCTTTAGGCGCTGCAGGCGCCCCCGCCGATGGCGCGCACGCCTTTTCATGGGCGCATGTGGTATCCCCCGCGCTGGCTGTTGCCGGTATTGGCGTCGCCTGGGCGGAATTCGGCGCAAAATCGTCGCCTAAGATTGGATTTGCGGAGCGTGTCAGGCCGGCGGCGCGCCTTTTTGCCTCCCGCTGGTACCTGGATCATTTATACGCCTGGATGGCCGCCCGCCTGCTGGACAGGGGGATTGCCGAAGGGTGCCGGAAGAGCGAAAACCATGTGATCGAAGGGTTTCTCGGGATGATCACCGCTTCGGTAATAAGGGCAGGGCGCCTGGCCGCCGGCTGGCACCAGGTGCTGATACAGACAAAGTTGATGGCGCTCTTTGCCGTGGTTTTCGGATTGACGCTCATTTTGCTGGCTGTTTGAGGAAAGATCACAGATGGAACTGCACGCCGCACAATTTCCCTTTTTGAGCCTGCTCCTGCTCATATGCACGGCAGGCCTGGCGCTGGTGCTGATTTTGCCGGCAAACAGCAATGCTGCCGTCAAATGGGCGAGCGCGGTGTGCTCCGGCGCCGCCCTGGCAGTGTCTGTTTTCCTCTTTGCCGCATATGACCGCGCAGCCGGGGGCATGCAGTTCGTGGAGCAGCTCGAATGGATTCCTTCCCTGGGAATAACCTACCTAAACGGCATTGACGGCTTCGGCGCCCCCATGCTTCTGCTGACCGGGATTGTTTTTTTCACCGGGGTGCTTTCCATGTGGGAGCTCGATTTCCGGGTAAAGGAGTTTTTCGCCCTGTTTATCCTGCTTGTCATCGGCGTTTACGGAATGTTCATGGCCCTTGACCTGTTTTTCATATTCGTGTGGTTTGACGTATCCCTTCTGCCCATGTACCTGCTGATCGTGATCTGGGGCAGCGCCGCCAGGGAGTACGGGGCCATGAAACTGACCCTTTATCTTTTGTTCGGAAGCGCCCTGATCCTTCCCGCCATACTTTACCTGGTAACCTCCTCCGGCCTGGCAACCTTTTCCATTCCCGAGCTTGTACAAAATGCCCGGTTTTCCGGTTTCCAGCAGAAGACGGCATTTTTGCTGTTCTACATCGGCTTCGGCATCCTGGCCGGGGTCTGGCCTTTTCACACCTGGTCCCCGCCCGGACACGTGGCAGCCCCCACAGCGGTGAGTATGCTGCATGCGGGGGTGCTCATGAAAATAGGGGCATTCGGAATCCTGAGGGTGGCAATGTTTCTGTGCCCCCAGGGGTGGATGTACTGGTCGCCGCTGATGGCGGCGCTCGCCACCATAGGCATCGTGTACGGGGTCATGGTGGGTTTGCGCCAGACGGACCTCAAGTTCGTGATCGGCTATTCCAGCGTCTCCCACATGGGGATCGTGGGGCTCGGGTTTGCCACGATGACCGTGGACGGCATGAACGGGGCCGTGTTCCAGATGTTTGCCCACGGGATCATGACAGCCCTGTTTTTCTCTGCGGTGGGTCATTTCTACGACCGCACCCACACCAGGGAGATAGGCGAGCTCGGGGGGCTGTCCCGGGTTATGCCCGCGGCAAGCGGATATTTCATCCTCGCCGCCCTTGCGGGAATCGGCGTACCTTGCCTGGCAAGCTTCTGGGCGGAGCTGCTGGTCTTTATTGGCGCCTTCAGGTCGTATCCCGCCCTGGCCTTTATTTCCGTCAGCGTCCTGGTGGTAAACGCGCTGTTCATGCTGAGGGTGGTTCAGAAAACCTGTTTCGGCCCGCTTAACGAGCGCTGGGGCAACCTGGGGGATATGAGCTTTGCAGCGGGCATTCCCCGGGCGATACTGGCAGCCGCAATAGTCGGCTTCGGCCTCATGCCGTTTCTGATGTATGACGTGATCCAGACCGCCGCCGTACCGCTGATAAACGGATTGAGCACACTTGCGGGGCAGGCGGAAACGGATTCCGTCAACACCATTTTAAGCGGATGGGCGGGCAGGCTGCCATGACCGAGTGGACGCTGTTCATACCGGAACTCTACACGCTTGCCGCGGCAGGGGTCTTTTTCCTGCTGTGTCTGGCCGAACCCGACCCGCGCAGGGATTATTCGGCCGCCCTGGCACTGTCAGCGGCGGGCCTCGTGCTCACTGTCATGGCTGTCGGGTCCGAGGGCGTCATTTTTGCCGATGTCTACAGGATCGACCTTTACTCCCAGGTGTTCAAGGTGCTCGTCTATGGCGGCTTTTTTCTTGCGGTCTGCCTCTGCCCCGACCTCTCAGGGGTTGATGCGGGCAGGCACGGTGAATTCTACCTCCTGCTCGCCCTTTCAACTCTTGCCATGATGCTGCTGGTGAGCAGCGTGCATCTTTTGACGATTTATGTGGCTCTTGAGCTTTCCTCCTACAGCCTCTACGTGCTGGTGTACCTCCGCCGGGGCTACGAAAAAGGGGTGGAGTCCGCCCTGAAGTTTTTTTTAACCGGCGCGGCCGCCTCTGCGGTAATGCTTTTCGGTTTTGCCCTGCTTTACGGATCAGGGGGATCCGCTCATGTTGCGGACCTCATGCAGACCCTGCCGGCAAAAATCAATGAACCGCTTGTGTTTACGGGTTTTGTTCTTTCCTTGTCAGGGTTTTTCTTCAAGCTCGCTGTATTTCCGTTTCATTTCTGGGCGCCTGACGCCTACGAGGGGGCGCCGCACCAGGTGTCAGGATATATTGCCACCGCCTCAAAGGTGGCTGCAATTGCCGTGCTCATACGTTTTCTTGCAATCAGCGGGGGCCAGGGCGACAGGCTTGCCTGGCTGCTGATCATCTTGTCGATTGCATCGATGACCGCGGGCAACCTGGCGGCAATAGCTCAGAAGGACTTGAAAAGGCTTTTGGCCTTTTCGAGCGTGGCCCATGCCGGCTACGTGATGACAGGCATCCTCAGCCTGGATCTTCAGGGGTATGCCGCAGCGGTTTTTTACGCGCTGTCGCTTCTGGTGATGAAATTCACCTGTTTCATGGTCGTGGTCAAGGCCTCTTACGGGGGCGGAAATATAAATATCAGTGAGTTGGCCGGCTTGCACCACCGGGCGCCGGTGCTGGCCCTGGCGCTTCTGCTGGCCCTTTTCGGCCTGGCGGGCATACCGCCCACCATAGGCTTTACGGCAAAGCTGCTTGTTTTTAAGGCCGCCATGGACCAGGGGCTTTTGTGGCTGGTTGTCATGGCCATGTTCAACGTGGTGATCTCGCTTTACTATTACCTGCTGGTTTTAAAGGCCGCTTATTTCGCCGCGCCCGAAGTTCGGCCGCGCGCGATTGTCGTGTCCGTGCCCCTGAAGTTACTGGCTGCCGCCATGATTATTCTCATGATTGCAGGGGGCCTGTATCCCGCCCCGGTGATCGGCCTTGCCGAGTCTATGACCGCCGGCCTGCTGCCCTGGTAAAGCCGTCAGGCATTTAACCATGCCATTTTTTGCTGCCACCCCCGGCATTGCTTCCGGCGTGCGCATGGATTCCGGATATCTCCAGGATTTGCTTCCCGGCACCGGGCAACGCGTTTTCGGCCCAAACCGTCCGGGTCGCTTTTGTTTCGCTTCCCTTGAGATATTCCCCCATCCACGCCATCAATCCTTCCCATACCTTGATGTCCGGATACCGATGCATAGATGCGTATCTCAAGGGAAGCATGACAATAATTCATTCCCTTGGCTTATGCTGAACCCGCGCCTGCCTTTGCTTTGCCGCCGCCCGCGCCGATACCGGAATGAGACAGCACTTCAAAATCCGGGTAGGCTGACCCCCCATGTTCGGTGAAATCCAGGCCCTCCATTTCCTCTTCGGCAGAGACCCGAAGCCCGACCGTCAAAGAGATGGTTTTAAACATTATAAAGGCGGCTCCAAAGGCCCAGGCAAAACAGGCAACAATTCCCAGAAGCTGCACACCGATCATTCCGAGCGAGGTGCCCCCCATGTTGAAGATCCCCGCTGCCAGTGTTCCCCAGGCCCCGCATACGCCATGCACCGATATGGCCCCGACTGGATCGTCCACCCGGATCCGTTCGAAAAAGACAACGGAAAATACCACCAGGATGCCTGCCACAGCGCCTATTAGAACGGCGCTGGACGGGGAAACGGTTGCACACCCGGCGGTTATTCCGACCAGTCCGGCAAGCGCCCCGTTCAGGCTCATGCCGACCTCGGGTTTTTTAAATTTGATCCAGGAAGTGGCCATGGCAAATACGGCGCCGGTTGCGGCCGCCAGGTTGGTGGTGACAAAAATCATGGCGATGGAGGTATCCGCGGTGGTGGTGGAGCCGGCATTGAACCCGAACCACCCCAGCCAAAGGATAAAAACACCGAGTGCGGCAAGCGGCATGTTATGGCCGAGAATCGGGCGAATCCCCCCGGTTTTTCCATACTTGCCAATCCTGGGGCCCAATACGAGGGCACCGGCCAGGGCCGCCCAGCCGCCGACTGAATGAACCACCGTGGAGCCGGCAAAATCGATAAAGCCAAGGCCCTCCAGCCAACCGCCGCCGTTGAGGAGACCGCCCCATGCCCAGGATCCGAATATGGGATAGATGAGGCCGCTTATAATGGCACTGTAAATCAGATAGCCGGAAAATTTGGTTCGCTCGGCCATGGCGCCCGAGACAATCGTTGCCGCGGTTGCCGCGAAAACCACCTGAAACATCCAGAAGGCCAGAACCCAGGGGTCCCCGTTTATTGAAAAATCGCTGAGGAAAAACCCGGACGTACCGAAAAGCCCTGTCCCGGTTGCACCAAACATGAGCCCGAAACCAAGGGCCCAGAAGGCCAGCGTCCCCACGGAAAAATCCATGAGGTTCTTCATCATGATATTAATGGAATTCTTGGCGCGGGTAAATCCGGCCTCCACAAGGGCAAAACCGGCCTGCATAAAAAAAACCAGGCACGCAGCGACCAGCATCCAGACATAATTGGCATGCGTCTGCACAAGCGCGATGGCAGCCGAGTTTGCCTCGGGTGTTGCCGCCCCGTCCCCGGACCAAACGCTTGAAGCATGGATTAAGATGAAAGGCAGCGCCAGTAATGGAATTTTTTTCATTTTTATCTCCTTGTCCTGCTTTTATCCCTGTTTGTCCAGGAATGAGGCATTATAAAGCGTCTTGTCCGGTTTCTCCGGTGCGCACCCGGATCGCTTCATCCAGGGGAAGGATAAATATTTTTCCGTCCCCGATTTTGTTGGTATTTGCCGCCTCGCTGATGGCTTTGGCCGCCTTTTCCGCCTGAGCGGCCTCGACGACCACTTCGATTTTGATTTTTGGTATGAATTCCACGGAATACTCGGCTCCCCGGTAAATTTCCGTGTGCCCTTTCTGCCGCCCGTATCCTTTGACCTCGGAGACCGTCACCCCCCCGATGCCGATCTTGTTGAGCGCTTCCCTGACCTCATCCAGTTTAAAGGGCTTGATTATGGCTTCGATTTTTTTCATGCTCGCCGCTCCCTGCTTGCTTATGCGCCGCCAGGAGAAGTTAAGGAAATACCTGGCGGAGGCATAAGAAAATGAATTTAAGATTCAATACACCTGCCCCTGCAGAATCCCGGAGGCCTTAAAAACTCCATGAAAAACCGCCGCCGCCGAAGACGTCAACATCCTGCTCGGGCAGCACATCCTCGTCAAATGTGTCTGTATGGGCGATAAAAGCGGACAAGCCGATCGTTTCCGTGACCGGATACGAAGCGCTTAGGGAGAGGGTGTATTCATGAAACCCGTCATCCGGGCCCATAGTGAAATCTTCGCCGGCATATCCCGCTGATGCGGAAGCGCCGATGCCCAGGCCGCTGTCAAGCTCGGCATCGTAAGCTATGTTGGGGGATAAGTAATAATCCTCAACCTCGTCATAGTCATAATAGGCATCCATCCCTATTGACAGGCCGCCGCCAAGCGAGCTGGAGGCACTCACAAACACCTCGCGGGTGCCTTCGCCGCCGTTGGGGAAAAGGTATTCGATATGCCCGATGGTTATATCCAGGGACTCAACGGGCAGGGTGTAGGACAAAGTCAGGTCGACCTCTGAAAACTCGTTTTCATCCAGGGTGCCGTCATAATCGTCAATATCGTAATTGCCCCACACATTGATGGCGAAGCCATTGTCTGCCGCCACATCCACATAAGGCTGCAGCACAAGCCCGTCATTAAAAGTGATTCCCCGCCATACATAAGCGGACACGACGTCTGCGCCCGCACTCGCATCCGCCGCACGGGCCGGCAAAGCCCCGGCCAAAAAAATCATCGAAACAGCGAAAATCATTAGTCCGGCTTTCTTCATTTTCTTTACCCCTTTCATTATTCTGTTGTTTTTTTCCAGCTTCCGCTTGAACCCATCAGTCCCGGGATTTGCGCCCACTTTCGGGTTCAGCAGCTGCCTGCACTTGAGTGTTTCATATGGCGAAAATCGTGCCACTTTGGAATTTTTATTTTTTTACTTAAAACTCAAATAGTTATTGAAGATTATAATAAAATGTGAAAATGAAATTTGTTACAAAATTGTATTTTAAGTCATTTAATTGTACAAAATTGTAATTTTTGGTCCGGTCTTGGCGGATTTGTCATCCCTCCAGGCGAAAGACAAACCGAAAGACAAAACGGACGCACCATTCTGCCACCGGATGCATCAGCAAAATAACAGTCGCGGCCGGCACTAAGCTGCGCTTGGTCCGCCCTTCGCGAGCTGTGAGCCTCAAGTGTCATAGGGGCAGGATACTTTTCCCAATCCGGATCCAATGCCAGCCCTTTCTTTGGGTTCTCGAAGATAAGACGGTCGGGCTTTCATTAAATCGTCACAAAAATTTAAACAGGCTGTCATGAAAGCGGGGGTAAGATCGGCGACTATTTAAGGTCCAAAGAGGGATCAGCCCCAGGCTGGTGTTATTTGTTTGAAAAAATTGGAATTTGTGGAAAACGAAACTATTTTTGCATATATGGTATTGATATAGACGGATTAATTGTATTCCAGCCGGAGAACCCGGAGAACCCGGAGAACCCGGAGAACAAGGACACTTGCAATCATGGAAATACTTCCTTCCAAAACAGATCCCTCCATCTCCCCTGTGCCGGAAAAAATTTCCCGGGAAATCACACCCGATGATGAAAAGATATTCCGGCGGATCACATCAAGGGAGCTGACGGGTGAGGAGCGGGAGCGGATCATAAGCCCGGCCCGGGTTTATCCCCGCCAGGAAGCGGTCCTGGCTGTTCACTGGCACCCGGAATTCATTCCCATGGAGTTGATCCTCCAAAGAATTCACGCCATGTTCCCCAACCGAAAAGAGGAGCTGATCATTCCGACCCAGCACAATGTGCTGATGCATCACGGTCCCTGGACCGGCGTTGAAGTGGATTGTTATTCCAAAGGGTTTAACCAGAAGGTACAGCTCCTGCTTCATTTCAAAAATGACAATCTGGAACAGGCGGATGTATTCAAGGCCATGCTGGCTCATACCTTTCAATACCGCTCCGGCCAGTTGTTTGACTTTATGCATACCATCACCAGGCCGGTTGAAGACCGCATCACACCGGCTGCCGCTGAAACCGGATCGGGAAAAGAGATCGTCGAGTTTGTGAGAATATATGTAAAAAAAATTGAAACCCTCCTGGAGCGCCATGAATCCGAACTGCCCAGGGATGTGGTGAAAAACAAACTCCTGCGGGATTTTTTCGATCAGCTCCGGCCGGTTTACGGTGATCGCGTCATCAATCGGGCCCAGATCTTCCTAAAAGCGGTCAAGCAGATAGTCAAAGCCCATTTTTCCACCAGATATTTTTACCGGACCCGGGAAATCATAGAGGAGACCCGCGCCCGGGGAGGCGGCATTGTCATTCCGCATCCCGAACAGTTCTGGCCCATTTTGCTGGCCGGCTACGATGTTGACGGCATTGAGGTGTGGAACCCCCAGTCCAGGCGATACACGGAATTTTTAATTTCCGTGATAAATGAAAAAAACCAGAGGCGCCGGCACGGAGAATCCCCGCTGCTGATTTTCATGGGCGATGACACCCACATGGGGGAAAAGCGAAAGGATCCGGAAATTCAGGATCCGGGCAAGGCTGCGCGGGAAATCGGTCTGCAGCCGGCCTGGGAGGATCTGAAAATCCGGAAACAGTTGATTTTCGCCGATACAAATCGCCGAAAAGTGATCCGGGAATACATTCAACGGCTGTCCGGATAAAATTTAATCATTCATAGACTATATTTTCCGTATCAGGGAGACCTGCCAATGGTTGATGACGATCGTTTTGAATACGAATCCTTGCAGGACAGCGAATCCATTCAGCACTTTCTCAAATCCCTGGTGGAAGGCTTTGAAAATGGCCGGATTGCGCTGGCAACCGAAGACAGAGAAATTCACTTATATCCGGAAGCCCTGTTGAAATTTAAAGTAAAAGCCAGAAAAAAGCCGGGTGACAGCAGCCAGCTGCAAATAAAGATTTCCTGGAGAGAGTCCGGCGGAAGCAAGGGCGCCGCCGGCCAGACTATCCGGATCCTCAGCTGATGCATACATTTGAAGGAGTGGAGGAAAACCTTCGGTTTCTCATCGTTGAAACAGAAACCCAGGTCCGTTCCCTCCGGGGCTTTCTTGGCCGGCCATCCCGGGAAAGATATGAAAGCATCACCTCAAAAGATGATTATATCGATAATTTGAAGACAGTTATTGAGAGCAAGTGCTTTACTAAAATTCATACGCAACAGTTGGATCAAAAAGAAATCAATAAAATCCGCTCCATCCAGACCATCGGGGTCAACCTGGAGCGCATGGCGGACTTTTGTGTCAATATCGCCCGGCAAATGGGTTTTCTCGATGATCCGGATATTTTGAATCACTACGAATATGAACCGGCTTTTGATGAAATCGAAAAAAGCCTGAGCCGGATCCTGCCTGTTTTTCATTCCGCCGATCTGGCCGGAGCGCTTTCGATCTGCAAAACCGAATATGATCTGGATGAAATCTACAAAACCTGTTTCAATCGGATTATGGATGAACTGGAAAACGGCGGGGATGCCCGCCGCCTGATAACCATCCTGTTTATTTTCCGGTATCTGGAACGAATCGGCGATTCCATGCTGAATATTGGGGAAGCCCTCATATTCAATATTCTTGGCGAACGGATCAAGATCGAGCAGTTTGAAGCCCTGCAAACCACCCTTTCCAAATCCGGCTTCAAGGAGTCCATTGGTGAAATTGACTTCCAGTACATCTGGGGCACCCGTTCGGGCTGCCGTATCGGCCGGGTTGGACAAAACGGCGCCGAGTCCATCCCGGATGCCCAAGGCAGTATTTTCAAGGAAGGCCCCAAAAAAAAGATCATCAGGGAAAAACAAAGTCTTGAGCGTTGGAACCGGACGTTTCCGGGGCTGACCGCGCGTATTTACGGCTTTAACGAAGAAAGCGAAAGTGCTTCGATGCTGGTGGAATTTCTCCCCGGCTGCACCCTGGATGAGTGCATCCTTTCCACAGATGAGAATGTATTGCAAAATGCGCTTTTCCTGCTACAGCAAACCATGTTTGAAGTTTGGGAGGCCAGTCACAAGGATTGCCCTTTTCAGACCGATTATATGGATCAAATCCGGGAGCGTTGGGAATCCATTCTGCGCCTGCATCCGGATTTCTACAGAAAAGCATGCCGGATCAACAACAAAACCATCGCCTCCACCCGTTCGCTTCTCGACAGGTGCCGGGCTGTCGAGGCGGAAATAAATGCCCCCTTTACCGTGCTTATCCACGGGGACCTAAACGTCAACAACGTGGTCTACAACCATCAGCGCCAGCGGGTTCATTTTATTGATCTCAACCGGTCCCGGGATTACGATTATATTCAGGATGTGTCCGTTTTTCTGGTATCCAACTTCCGCCTGCCCGTATTTGAGACAAAATTCAGGAAGCGGATTCAGGGCATCATGGATGGTTTTCTCCGGCATGCCGCAGATTTTGCCGCAGCATATGATGACCGCACCTTTGATGTGCGGATGGCCCTGGCCCTGGCCCGTTCGTTTTATACGTCCACCCGTTTCGAAACCAATTATGCTTTTGCCAGGGAAATGTTTCTGCGGGCCCATCTGCTGATGGAAAAAGTGATTGAACACCCGCCGCGGCCCTGGCCGGAGTTTCAACTCCCGGCCCGGGTGCTGGACCTGTAAAGGGCAAATCCGAAGAAAGGATCAATGAATTGACAAAAATCGCGGTGGTGGGAACCAAAAATGGCTGGTCTTCGGAAATCCTCGCGGATACGGTTTCCGCAATCACGGGCCAGCGCATCCTGGTGGAGATGGAGCAGGTCTGCCTGGATCTGGGCCAGAACAGGGCGTGGGCAAAAGAGGTGGACCTGACGTCCCTGGATGCGCTCATGATCAAAAAAGTGGGAAGCCGTTACTCCCCCGATCTTCTGGATCGCCTGGAAATGCTTCGCTATATCCACAATTCCGGAGTTCCGGTCTTTTCTTCTCCCGAGCGGCTCATTCGGGTGGTCGACCGTCTCAGTTGCACGATCACCATGAGAAATGCCGGCATCCCCATGCCGGCAACCACCATCACCGAAGATATCGAAGCGGCTTTAGAAGCTGTGAACAACTACGGACAGGCTGTTGTCAAACCTCTTTTCACTTCCAAAGCCAGGGGCATGCTGCTGCTGGAAAGGGGCCCGGAAGCAGCCGTTGCCCTGGAAACCTACCAAAAGGATCACAGCGTATTTTATATACAGAAAAGAATTCACATACAGGAACACGACCTGGGCGTTGCTTTTCTGGGGGGACGGTATCTGACCACCTATGCCCGGAAAAAAAACAATGAGGCCTGGAATACCACTATCCGTTCAGGGGGCACATATGCGGCCGTGGACCCCCCTGACGGCATTATTGCCCTGGCACAGAAGGCCCAGGCCCTGTTCGGGCTGGACTTCACCTGTGTTGATATTGCAATGACGGAAAGCGGCCCTGTGGTTTTTGAGGTCTCCGCATTCGGCGGGTTCCGCGGTATTCGGGAAACCCGGAACATGGATCCGGCAAAACTTTATACAGAGTATGTATTGAAAAGGATCGGCCATGCGTATTGATGATCAGACAACCCAAGCCATTGCCAAAAAAATCCGCGAAGACCTGCCGGCTCCGCACCAGATGAAAATCCGCATGGGTGACTGCGTGATGGCCATTAGCGCAAGCGAGAAAAAGATTGTCGGTTATCTCCGGGACTACTTCAGTCCTTTTCCGGCAGAAGACACGGCCTCCGCCCGCATTCACATAAGCGTTCACCAGAGCCCGGCACCGGAAATCGCCCACAGCCTGACAAACCATAGGCCCGGCTCCGGAAAAACCAGAATAAAGGAAGCCTTTGCTGATATCGCCAACGGCCGGGTTATAAAAAAGCTGCAAACCGGCATGGTGTTTGTCTTTGGAGGAGGCGTTCATCTGGCGGCGGGCCCGTGCCTGGAAAATATCAATCAGGTGATCAACTTTGTCAACAACCGGTTTATTGCGTCCAAACTCGATCAGGGCGGCCTGCTGGCTCATGCCGCCGGCGTCTGTTTACAAAATGCGGGACTTGGGCTGGCCGGGTTTTCCGGGGCCGGCAAATCCAGCCTGGCACTCAAGCTGGTCAGCCGGGGTGCGGATTTTATCAGCAACGACCGGCTGATCCTGATGCAGACAAAAAGCGGGACCCACATGCACGGGGTCGCCAAGCACCCCCGGGTCAATCCCGGCACCCTTTTAAACAATCCGGATCTTGGCTTAATCCTGCCGGCGGCCGAAAAAATCCGTTACAGGCAAATGGACACAGAAGCCCTGTGGGCCGTTGATGCAAAATATGACGTGCGGATTCCGGATGTCTATCCTGAAAGAAGGTTTTTGATACAATCGCCGCTCAATGCAATGGTGATCCTTAACTGGCAGCTCTCCGGCGCCCCTGCTGTCATCCGGGCGGTGGACCCGGCCCGGCGGCGGGATCTGCTGCCGGCCTTGATCAAAGCCCCCGGGGTTTTTTATCTTTCGGAAAATTACCGGGCTGATGAAGCCAGCCCGCAGCCGGCATATATCAGGGCCCTGGAACCCTGCGCAGTCTTTGAAGTCAGCGGTGGTGTGGATTTCGAGTACGCGGCTGAACATTTCATGCAGTATCTTCGCTTGGGTGCAGCCCCGCTTCGGAAGGTAAAATGAACCCCTGGCATTTTAACCCGCAAATAAGGAGGTCCCCCGTGAAAAAAGACAAAATCACCCAGCATCAGAGAGCAAAGCGCGAAGAAGTTGCCGGATACCTGGAAGATCTGGTCAATTCCCTGCGCAGCGGGAAAATCGTGGTGGAACAAAACGGCCATTTTGTTTCCCTGAGCCTGCCGGAACTATTGGAAATTGAGCTGGAAGCCCGCCGGAAAAAGGGAAAAGGCGCTATCGCCCTTGAGATCAGCTGGAAGGAGCCTGAAGTCCCTGAGGAAGCGGCAACAATCAAGATCTCCTCAGAGGAACCCGAACATTCTGAAGAAGAGGCGCCGGAAGCGCCGGATCAGGAATGAGGCACCGGGCAAAATTATTTTACATCTATAATATCCGAAAAGCCATGTAGGCGGCAAAAGTGCCGAGCAGCAGGGCGCCTTCCCACCGGTCCAGGGACTGCCTCCTGCCGGAGAACATGGTGGCAAAAAGGATGAAGCTTGCCAGAACGACCATGCCGATATCCGCATTGCTTGCCGCAGAAAAAGGAAGCGGCTTGATGATTGCGCTGATTGCCAGCACAAAAAAGATGTTGAAAATATTGGAGCCCACCACATTTCCCACCGCCATTTCGACATTGCCTCTGTAGGCCGCCATTGCGGATGTAGCCAGCTCCGGCAGCGAGGTGCCCACGGCCACAAGGGTCAGGCCCACCAGTGCCTCGCTCATGCCCAGGGTGAATGCCATATGCACGGCTCCGTCGACGATCCACTTGCCGCCGAGGGTCAGCCCGATCAGCCCGCTGATCATAACAATCACGTGTTTTCCCGTTCCACGGTTGTTCCGAGGCTGTGCGTTTTGTTGATTGCCCCCGGTATGGGCGATGCTTGCCGTGTAATAAATGAAAATGGCGAAAAACAACAGAAAAATGAGGCCGTCGGAGCGGGATACATCCGAATAGGCCCAGCCGTCAATCAGGTTGTCGTTGGCTGCCGCCCACAGGGCCAGGGCGGCCAGCAGGCTGAAGGGGATTTCCCGCCAGACCGTGCCGCGGGTGACCCGCAGCGGGTGAATCAGCGCGGCGACCCCGAGGATTAAAAGGATATTGGCGATGTTGCTGCCCAGCACATTACCGATGGCAATGCCGGGGCTGCCCTGCAAGCTTGCGGAAATATTGACAAACAGTTCAGGCGTGGAGGTGCCGAAAGCAACGACGGTCAGGCCAATGACCAGATCCGGAATACCATAACGCCGGGAAATGGCGGATGCGCCCGCCACCAGCAAATCCGCACCTTTGATCAAAAGGGCGAAGCCCAGAAGCAGCAGCAGATAAGGAAGAAATTCAGCCATGAAGTGTTAACCTTCTGATTGCGCCCTGTCTTTCGGGATCCATAAAGGCTTGCCTCAGGATGCCTGTTTTCTTTTAAATTGACAATATCCACAAGAAGTGGATTGTAATGTTGCCATAACCGCCTTCGCTTGTTAATAAAAAAAGTTAACGGCGGTTTTTTTTTTATCTGAGATCCGGATTATCGGCCAACGAGCTTGTTTATGAACAGTGTCGGCACCGACTCCCCAACCCGCATGGAAGGCACTCTGGGAACCTTCTCCGGCGTGTTCACCCCGAGTGTTTTAACCATACTGGGCATCATTCTTTTCCTTCGCCTGGGCTATGTGGTGGGCAGCGCCGGACTGGGCATGGCCCTGGTCATCATTATAATGGCCAATGCCATCTCCGTTTTAACTTCGATCTCCCTGGCCGCCATTGCCACCAACATGAAGGTCAAGGGGGGCGGCGATTATTACCTGATCTCACGGACCCTGGGCCTTGAGTTCGGCGGCGCCATCGGCATCGTGTTGTTTTTGGCCCAGTCGGTCTCCATCGCCTTCTACAGCATCGGCTTTGGCGAGGTGCTGGCGGTGCTGGTGCCGTTTTCCATGCCCGGGCTGTCCCAAATGATTGCAGCGGCCGCCGTGCTTCTGCTTTTTATATTCGCCTGGCTCGGGGCGGACTGGGCGGCACGGTTTCAGTTTTTTGTCATGGCCATATTGACGGCGGCCATCCTATCCTTTTTTGTGGGCGGCGCGCTGCGCTGGGATACCGCCCTGCTGGTTAAAAATTTTTCCGCACCTGCGGATACCCAGCCGTTTTGGATCCTGTTCGCCATTTTTTTCCCCGCGGTCACCGGCTTTACACAGGGGGTGAGCATGTCCGGGGACCTGAAGGACCCGGGCAAAAGCCTGCCCCAAGGAACCTTTGCGGCCGTCGGGGTCTCCATTGTTATATATGTTGCGGCCGCGGTGGTGTTTGCCGGTTCACTTCCGGCAGATATCCTGTCAACCGACTACAATGCCATGAAGCGCGTGGCAGCCATTGATGCGCTGGTATTGGCCGGCGTTATTGCCGCGACACTTTCCTCGGGCATGGCATCCTTTATGGGGGCCCCCCGGATTCTCCAGTCCCTGTCCGCCGACCGGATCTTTCCTTTTTTGCAGCCATTTGCCAAAGGGGCGGGCCCCACCGGCAACCCCCGGCGCGGCGTCATGCTTGCCGGCGGCATTGCCCTTTTTACCATCGCGCTCGGCAACCTCAACCTGATCGCACCGATTGTTTCCATGTTTTTTCTGATCTCCTACGGTCTCTTGAATTATGCCACCTATTTCGAGGCCCGCGCTGCCAGCCCGTCTTTTCGGCCCATGTTCCGGTTCTATGACAAGCGCTTCAGCCTAGCCGGCGGCCTTGCCTGCCTGGGCGTGATGCTTGCCATTGACATCACTGCGGGGGTGGTCGCCCTGGCCCTGTTGTTTGCCGTGTTCCAGTATGTCAGGCGAACGGCAGGCCCGGCCCGGTGGGCGGACAGCCGGCGGTCCTACCGGTTTCAGCAGATCCGCCAGCACCTGCTGGAAGCGGCCGAGGCGCCTGAACACCCGCGGGACTGGCGGCCCAACCTGCTGGTTTTTTCCGATGATCCCGAACGGCGCAGGCCCTTGCTGCAGCTTGCGGACTGGCTTCAGGGCGACAGCGGGTTTGCCACGGTGGTTCGCCTCCTCCAGGGTGAGGGCGGGAAAATGCGCAAGCCCAAGGCGGATGCTGTCGATGAAATCGCAAAGGATATCCAGGAATTGGAAGCGGACATGTTTCCGCTGGTGGTAAACGGACCCAACATTCGCCTGGCACTTCAATCCCTTGTCCAGTCCTTTGGCATCGGGCCTTTGAAGGCAAACACCATGATGACCAACTGGATCGGGCACAGCGACAATTCGCCGTCTGAATATCGCAGCAGACGATTTGGCATCTATTTGAGCACCGCCTTTCGCCAGGGGTTAAATATTCTGTTGTTTTCCGCAGGAAAAATCGCGTGGCAGCGGCTCCAGCGAATACCGGCGGAAAAGCGGCGGATCGATGTCTGGTGGCGGGGCGATGCCACCAGCCGGCTGATGATTCTTTTTGCTCATATGATCTGTCTGAATAAGTCCTGGAGTGGTGCAAAAATGCGGGTGCTGGATGTGAGCGCGGATGTGTTCGTCTCCGGCCGGACGGTGGCGGATCTGGAAAAGACCCTGTCCGAGATCCGGATCAGCGCCCAGCCGGAAATCGTGGCCAGCGCCAATGCGGATGCGGTGGCGGCGTACTCCGAGGATGCCGCCCTGGTCTTTCTGCCGTTCCGGCTGATCCAGGAAGATCTGAAAGATCCGTTCGGCAATGATCTCGCGGGCCTGCTTGGCCGGCTGCCGGCTACCGTGGCGGTGCTGGCGGCCAGGGATGTGGACCTTGCCGCAGAGCCTGAGGCGGGCCGGGCCGGTGAGATTGCGGAGGCCTTGGACAGGCTCGAGGAAGCCCGGGAAAAAGAGAAAGCCGCGGAAAAAGCGGCCCAAAAAGCCTCCCACGATGCCGAGGCCGCCATCAACGCCTGGCAGCGGGCCCTGGAAGCGAATGACTCCGAGGAGACCCTCCAGCAGTTGAACCAGGAGGTGCTGAATGCCAAAAACCGCGCTGTTCAGGCCGGCCGAAAAGCCGCTGAACTCGCTGTGCATGTGGCGGGCTTAACGCGCACCGCCCGCCAGCTGGGGGCGGATATTCCGGAAAAGAAAGAAAAAGGGGAGGCGACGGAGGGTTCAGGGGAATATAAACCGTAGATTGGATTGAGCGATTTCCATGTACGGTATATGTCCCAATTTCCTCAATGTAAAGAAATTGATACAGGACTGACAAGATCTTTGCCTGCCTGTTTGATAGCTGAATAACAAAATTTTTTTTCAAACAGCTTGGCAGGAGGCAAAGTGAACTATCCAAACAAATTATTAAGACCGGGAAACCAATCGACCACTGGTCCTCCCGGCGGGGACGGTCTGTGGCCCAATGATAAATCAGGCGATATGGCAGATTTTTTGGTGCAGTCCCCCAAGATCCTGGCCGCTTTAAACGCCTTGCTGATGGAAGTTAATAGCGACCTGAAAGTTGAAAGAATATTCCCTTCCGCCTATCAATTCACGCTGTTTATCCCTGAACAGCTTCCGGGCAGCCATGTCTCGCAGTTTTTAAACGTACCCCAGTTCAGACTGCTGCAGAAAAAAATCCAGGATTGCATCCAATCCGGCAAGGACCAGAAAGTCGACCTCTGGCTGAAAAACGAAAAAGAGACAAAGTGCCTTGAGTCGACACTTTACCCCTTCACCCGCAGTTCCGTGCTGTTTATTGGGAATGATATTTCCTCGGTGCGCCATGCCCGGCAGGAATTGGACAGCCGGGTGCGTTTCTACACCTCCCTGATCAATCATTCATCGGACATGATGACTGTTTTAAGTGAGGACGGCAGTATCGTATTTGAGAGCCCGGCGCTTCGGTCTGTCCTTGGGTTTCAAGAGCACCAGGTAATGGGCGCGGAATTTCCTTCGCTTCTTCATCCGGAAGACTTGCCGGCTGTGCGCCGGGCCATATGTCAAACCCCGTTCAACCAGACTTCAAATTTCTTCGAATTCCGGCGAAAAGACTGTGCCGGCGAATGGGTATTTCTGGAGGGGTTAGCCACGAATCTCCTGCAAGACGATGCCATCCAGGGCACTATCATCAATGCCAGAAATATTACAGAGCGTAAGACATTCGAGCAGGAACGGGAAAGACACCTCTTCCAGGATCCCTTGACGCAGTTGCCCAATCGCACCCGCCTGCTGGACCGTCTGTCTCAATCCATTCATCAGCGGCGCAGGGAGTCGAATTATCAATTCGCATTTATCCTTATCAACCTGGATCGTTTTAAAGCCGTCAACAACAACCTGGGTTGGGACCAGGGGGATCAATTTCTGAACCGGGTGGCGGCGATGCTGAGGGAGGATTTCCGGGAAGTGGATACCATTGCCAGAATCGGCAGTGATGAGTTCGGGCTTTTGATCAACGGGTTTTCCGATGCGAGGGCGCCGGTGCGGGTGGTCGAGCGTTTGAAGGACAAAATCGGCCATACCTTCGTGGTAAAAGGTCAGGAGATTTCATTTTCCGCCAGCATGGGCATTGCATACGGGACCGCAGATATTGCCTCTCCAGAGCAGATCCTACGCCATGCCGAAACCGCCATGTATAAGGCAAAAACCGATCACGCTTCGACGTATCGCATTTTTCATTCCAAAATGCACATACAGACCTTGAACCTGCTCCAGTTGGAAAATGAACTTCGAAAGGCCGTCGAAAAGGAGGAATTTGAGCTTCATTACCAACCCATTCTTGACTTGGTTTCCGGAGAAATCGTCTCTTTTGAAGCGCTCCTCCGTTGGCGGCATCCGGAAAAGGGCCTGGTACCGCCGGACCGCTTTATTCCCCTGGCTGAAGAGACAGGGCTCATCCTCCCCATTGGACTTTGGGTAGTTGAGCACGCCTGCCGCGAAATAATGGCCCTAAATGCCCTACGGACAGCGCCCTGTATGCTCAATGTCAATCTCTCGGCCCGGCAGCTCTCAGATCCGAACCTGCTCATGCACATTGTTGGCATCCTGAACAATCTCGGTTTCCCGCCGCAGTTGCTTCATCTGGAGATGACCGAAAGTGCCTTGATCCAGCATGAACCGCGCACCGCCCGGCTTTTTGACAAATTCAAAAAAAAGGGCCTTAATTTTGTTGTCGATGATTTCGGCACCGGTTACTCCTCCCTCAAATATCTGCATGACTATCCGTTTGAAACGCTTAAAATCGACCGCTCCTTTACCCAAAGCTTAAATGGGAAAATTAACAAAAACGAGAGAATTATCCAAAGCATCATAACGCTTGCCGGCAACCTGAACATGGAGGTGGTTGCCGAGGGTATTGAAAAAAAGCACCAGCTCGAAAAATTGAAAGAACTGAACTGCCGCTACGGCCAGGGGTTCTATTTTTCCAGACCGATCCCGATAAATGAAATAATACGCCGGTATGGCAGAGATATACGGAAATTCAACGCATCAGAAAGCAGTGCCGCGAGGTAAATATGGACTTGAATCTTTTGGAAAAGTCCCGCCCATTTTCAGAAAAAAAAATATCCGAAAAAACCGAATCGCTGAACTCGGTTCATAAAAACGGTGGCTTGTCGATTCTTTCAGAGGCCAATCAAAAAATTCTCTCAAATGTACAACAATCCGCTGCCACCCTGGGGTTTGTCAGCCTGGAACTGGAGAATCTGAATGGGATGCTCGAGGATTATGGGGATAAACGCCTATTTGCCTGCTTAGCGCATACTGCAAACTTCGCCATTGATTTGTTTGCAGGCACCTTTAAAAATTGCCGCCTTGAATTCAGCCAGCAGATCGGGCTTCACCATTACATGCTCTGTTTCACCGCCGGCGGGGTTTCCAAAACCGAATTGTTGAAAAGCGGTTTGCAATATAAAATTAAATTCAGCCGTCTACTGAATCAGAAAACAAAAAAAGTCTTCCCGCTTAACTGTTCCATCGCCGTGGGGACCGCGCTGTTTGTTCCGGATGATAGGCAACAGCTCGAGCCTCAACAAATGGCTTTCCACGGCCTCTGTGCAGCCAAAAAAATGGCAAAGCCGGGCCATGATGCCGAATCGATTTCTCTGCACAATGAGTTTTGTAAAATACAAACCCTGAAGACGGTCCAGCCTGTATTTCAACCCGTCATTGCCCTTGCAAGCGGGGAAATTATCGGATGGGAAGCTCTTTCCAAAGGGCCGGTGGGTTCACCTTTTGAAGATCCGTCGGCATTGTATGCATTTGCTGAAAAAATCCGGGCAACGCTTAGCCTGGATCATCTGTGCCGATGCCTGGCAGTGCAGGCGGCTGCTACGCTTCCCCCGGACTGCTGCCTGTTCATCAATCTGCATTATCGCTGTCTGCAGGAACCTGAATACAAAATGACCGAATTTGTCCGGACAATTCAATCGCAAGGGCTAAAAAACAGACAGGTTATTCTGGAATTTAATGAAAAAAACAGTATGTCTGACAACGACATAAACGACTTGATGAAAAAGATCGAATTCCTGCGTTCTCAGGGTTTTTTGGTGGCTGCAAAAAATGTTGGCCGCGGATGCACCAACCTGACGGCCTTGTCATGTATCCGTCCGGACTTTATCAAAATGGATCTGTCAATAACCCGGCGCATTGAGTCCAATCCTGTCAACCGGGTGGCAGCGGAAGCCATTTTAAGATTGGCAAAAAAATCCGGTGTCCGGCTCATTGCCGAGGGTGTCGAGGATGCGGACGAACTCTCTGCACTCAGGGGGATGGGAGTCTATGGTGGACAAGGATTTTATTTTGCTGAACCCTCTCCCGCTCCTGCGCCCATCAGTCCGAAAGTCGTCCTCAAGCCCCTGCAATCAGCAAGTCTGCAAGTAGGTTGGAACAATTCGAGCCCAATCGGACATCTGGCAACCCCCGGCCTTGTCGTGGACGTCAAAACCTCAGTTTCGCAAGTCAAAAAACAACTTGGCGAAGACTCCCCCATGAGAAGCGTCGTTGTCACAGAGGGCAACAAACCAGTGGGCCTGGTTATGCGCTACAGTCTGGACAGGCATCTGAGCAGCCTTTACGGCCCCTCTTTGTATTACCATCGATCGGTTTCAGCCATCATGGATAAATCCCCACTGATTGCCAGATCCTGGGAATTTGCTGAAAGTGTGGCAAAAAAAGCCATGAGCCGGGAGACCAGAAAGGTATATGACGACATCATCGTGGTCGAAAGGGAACGGCTGATGGGCGTTGTCTCAGTTCAGCGCATAATGGACACCCTGGCCAAGGTCCAGGTCGAGCTTGCCAAGGGCGCCAATCCCCTAACGGGGCTTCCGGGTAATGTGATGGTTGAAATGGAGATCAAGCGACGCGAAAAACAGCGGATTGTTTCCAGTCTGCTTTACCTGGATCTGGACAATTTCAAAGTCTACAATGATGTTTACGGATTTGCCCATGGCGACCGGGTGCTGAAAATGACCGCTCAGATTTTGAAAGACTCGGTATCCCGTGAGGGCGGCAAATTCGATTTTATCGGCCATATCGGCGGCGATGATTTTTTCATTGTCACTGACCCCGGTCATGCCGAATCCATCGCGGAAACGATTACACGCTTGTTCGCTGAGCAAATCCCGGCCATGTATAGTGAAACCGATCAGGGTAACGGGTTCATCACAGGAGTCAGCCGCGACGGCCGTGAAGGGAAGTTTCCCTTTATCTCCATATCCATCGGTATCATCGACTGTACCTTCGAGCATCCCTTCAGCCTGGAGGAAATGAGTGAAAGGGCAGCCAACGTTAAGAAATACGCCAAGAGCAAACCCGGCAATGTCTATTTAAAAGACCGCCGCCCGCCGCTTGGCGCGATGCCTAAAAAATAACGGGAATGCCGGCGCAGGTATTGGCCGTTCTGCGGAGGAATCAGGTTTTTTTGCCGATGTATAGAAAATATTTCCACATTCCCTGATAGGCCCCCTGGATTTCAAGCGTTACCGGGCAAAAGTTCAAGGACAGTTCCGGCAGCAGATGGCTTTCCATGCGGACATGGTTCAGCTGCATCCAGGTTTTAAAAATGGTCAGCGGCGAGTCATGAAAATCCACTGCCGCAATGATGCCGTTTGGCGCAAGATCGGCGCTTGCGCAGCGGATGGCATGGCTCCAGCCCGGGTTGATCATGGAGAGTGCGTAAGAGAAAACTACCAGGTCAAAAGGGTCCTCAGGAGCCAGCGGAAGATCATAGGCGGTATGGATCAAGCGGATTTGGCGACCCTTTAAGCTGAAATGCTTCCGGGCGATATCGAGCATTTCATGGGACAGATCCACACCGGTGATTTCCGCCCCGGGGAACGTGCGGGATAAGGCGGCAAGGTTTTTGCCGGTACCGCAGCCGATCTCAAGGATCCGTTGGGGTTTGCAATGCCCGGCAATGGTTTTGATCAGTGTATTTCTGCCAAAAAGAAACGTCCACCGGGTGGCATCATATATTTTCGAATGGGTTTTATAGTATTTTTGCAGTGCGGCGGTCATATGGCGGATGCCTTTTACCTGATGACTTCGGCAAAATGGAGACTGCCATAAGTACCCACCCGGTCCTGCCAATGAAGCGGATCGCTGAGTTCCGGCCTGAATTGCAAAGCGGATTTGGCTGTAAGGGGAAGAAAGCTGTGGTCGATTCCGGCGGAACGGAATAATATTTTTGTTTTTGGCTGACTGTTTTTCAGTATCAGGTCCCATTCTGTGTTCAATTCCTCAGGTGCATGCCCGGCCATCCAGTCCTGGTGGTCAAGCAGAATAAAGTGGGTGTACTTTCCCGGATGTTTTTCCAGAAATTGCGTCAAAGTGGTGTTGTGCGTTTTGATTTTATGGATGTTTTTCCGTAAGTAGTTATAATTTTGTGTTTTCAAATAATTCGGGCAGCAGGTGGGCGAGTAATTGCCCGTGAGATAGACCTGCCAGAAATAGTTGGACTGCATCGGCACTTCGGTGAATACATGCCTGAGCTTATCTTTGATGTAGCAGTTCAACCCGCCTGGATATCTTTTATTGATCAGCTGGATCTGTGCCCGGGGGACCCCCAGCAGGGACATGAATGCCGGCCGCTGAATCAGCCAGGAATTGAGTCGACCCCAAAGCAGGGGCTCAATGGTTTCGTATCTCGCTTTCTGTTCTGCCAGTGTTTTTGCAGATAAAAGGTTTATCAGGTGGGGGCGGACCTTTTTCTTGACATGAAACAGGTAAAGCCGAAGCATCCAGGCCAGCCAGCCGGATGTGCCATGATGGTAGAATGTTTTTCTCAGTTTCTTTTCCTGAGTGAAATAAGTGATGCGGCGATCCCAGAATTTCTGTGCATATCCGGGCAGGCGGGGTCGCACCGTTTCGTATATGGAGCGGTAATTCTCATGCTGGCCGTTGCCGAACATGCAGAAAAACACATTGTAATCCCCCCGTTCGATCAGGGCGCGTTTTAATTCCAGCAAAGCATTTTGACGGGGATTGACATCTATCGCATGAATCTCCGCGGGCGCATCCAGCAGGTAGTCCAATGCATTGCAGCCGGCACTCGTGATCATCACCACCCGGCTGTCCGGTTCTAAATCCATAAGTTCACGGTCTATCCGCGGGTCCTCCCAGCAGGTGTTGTAAATCAGTTGATTGCCGTGGATCAGCCGAAAAAAGGAGTCGTTGCATATGTCCCACCATTTTTTCATGAATTTAGAGAATGACTATATAGAGGGTTGCAGGTAATTTTGAAAATTAAATTATCCGGCCTTGATGACTGTTGCGTGTCAGGAAACAGAAGATTGTATGTCGTCTGATTCTTCAACAAGCTATTGCACCTGTCAGTGGCAGGATAATGCCTTGGCAAAACAAAAACCCTGGCATTCCGGCGCTTACTTGGTATAAAAAGGTAGGGGCATCCATTCGCGATCAGAAGGTCTGCCCTCCTGAGATGTTGTGCGGGGGTTCTTTTTTGCGTTACCCAATATGCCCCAAGGAGGCCCCATGGACACAATGGACAGAAAAAATTTGCTGCAGCTGGCCGAAACCATTGTCGCGGGCAAAGAGCCCCACGAAGCGGCATACCGGAGTCTGGCCGCAATCCCGGAAACTTATTGGCTTGCGCTTTTGGCCGGTGCTGATCTGATCCGGGATCGCTTTTTCGGAAAACAAATTCACCTGTGCAGCATCTGTAGCGCCAAATCCGGATAATCCCCGCCAGGCGCTATTAACCCGAATACAGGAGACAGGACATGACGCCATGCAGCATGCACCCGACCCAGGCCGCGCACTGGCACTGCCCGAAATGCAAACAGGAGTTTTGCTCCGATTGTGTCATCAAGCAGGACGCCGGCCCCATGGCAGGCAGCAGACTGCTCCGGTCCTGCCCGAAATGCCTTAATGAAACCCGGTGGATCGGGGCCGCAGACGTGATCCAGCCTTTCTGGGAGCGTCTGCCCAGAGTTTTTTTGTATCCAATGAAGCCGGGCCCCCTCATTTACATGGCCATTCTGGCATTGGGCGCCTTGATTTTCTGGAGCTGGCTGGTTCAGTTTATCTGCTGGGTGTTTCTTCTCAATTATGCTTATGTGGCATTGAAAAAAACCGCGCAGGGCAATCTTGTCCCTCCGGCCGTGGATGAAATGATTTCCGGCAATTTTCTCGATAGCGTCATTCCGGTGGTCAAGCAGGCGCTGTTGGTTTTATTGCTGCTTGTTGTGGCTTTTTCCGTATTCGGAAGCCTCGGGGGGATCGGGGGCATCATTTACCTGCTGTTGATGCTGTTTCTCCTGCCCTCGATGATTATTGTGCTGGTTAACACGGAAAGTTTGATAAGCGCCCTGAACCCCCTCGCGTTTTTGATCCTTCCGTTTAAAATCGGTAAAGCCTATTTTATCATGTTTGTATTCCTGGCCATACTGGCCGGGGCACCCGGCGCTCTGCTGCAGTTTGCCATGCCGCATCTTTCCCCCTTGTTGGGGGCGTATCTGTTTGGTTTTGCAGAAAATTATTACACCGTGGTCTCCTATCACCTGATGGGCTACCTGCTGCTGCAATATCACGAAACCCTGGGCTTTGAGTTGGGTGCGGACGATATCCGGGAGGGTTCCCGTCAGATCCGGGAGAAGCCGGATGATCCGCTCACCCGGGAGACCAAGATGGTTGCGGTGCTCTGCCGGGAGGGGCAGTTTGACCGGGCTGCCGAGCATATTGGCCAATGGCGCGACAAGGGCGGCCAGTTCAACGCGGATCTTGCGGAACAGTATTTCCAGTTATTGAAAAACCTTGCGCAAAAGACGAAAATGCTTGCCCATGCGCCGATTTACCTCGATTTTATCATCGCTCAGGGCAGAAAGAAGGAGGCAATTGAGGTTTTTGAAGAGTGCCGCCGACTGGATCCGGGTTTTGCCCCAAAGGCGCCGGTGTTGCTCAAAATCGGCGAATGGATGGCAGAGACGGGGCGGTTCAAAGCGGCTTTGAAAATTTTTTCCGGGATTGCCAAACTCTATCCGGATAGCGATGAGGTGCCGCTTTCGTATTTCCGGGCGGCGCAACTCTATCATGAGCGGTTCATGGATACCGACCGGTCCCGCGCGATCATGAAAACACTGCTGAAAAAGTTTCCGGGCCACGCCATGGAAAACAAATTCAAGAATTACCTGCAATACCTCGGCAGTGCCTGACGGTCTATCTTTTTTTTTCGGCCAGGCGGGCCTCCTGGGAGTGGGGGTACCGGTTGCAAAGGATGGCTCGGTACTTCCGGGCCTTTTCCGCCAGGCCCTTTTTTTCCAGGGCATTGACCAGGCGCAGCAGCAGGGCGGGCAGGGCTTCAAGGTCGGGCTGGCGCCGTGCCAGGTTGACAATGATCTTTTTCCCGTCATCCACTTGGCCGTCCTCGAGGAAAACAGCGGCAAGCCGGGCATCCAGCTGAGGGGGCAGGCTCGGCCGGCCTGCCAGGTTGACGTATTCCCGGTAGACCTTACGGGCTTTTGTTTGCTCGCCCTGCCGGCCGGCCAGCAGGGACAGGTATTGCCTGGCGGTTTCATGGAAACGACCGGAATGGGGCTGCTGTTTTTCCAGGTTGAAAAGGTGGCCCAGGGCCTCAGGGTGCCCCGGTTGCGCGGCCAGTACGCTTTGCAGTTTTTCCCTGGCGCCTGCGAGGTCAAGGCTTGAAAGCCGTTTCATGGCATCCTCGATCATTGCCGGTACGGGGTCCTCCGGGGTCTCTTCGAAATAGGCCTTTTTGGCCGGTGTGAGCAGGTATTTACTTCCCCCGCCAAGCAGTGCCCCGCCTATCAGGCCCCCGGCATGCGCCATGTAGGCTATCCCGCTCGAAACCGTGAAGTGGAATGCCAGCAACTCCTTACCGAGCCAGAACGGGAGGAGCAGCACAGCCGGCATTCGGAAATAATCGAAATAAAAACCGGTTGAAAAAAAGACACGGATCCGGGTGAATCCATAAAGCAGCGTCAATGCGCCCATCAGGCCCGAGATGGCGCCGGACGCGCCAAGGCTGGGCACATAGCTGTTATGATGAACGATAAAATAAAGCCCTGAGGCACACAGGCCGCCCGTGATATAGACAAGCCCATACAACATCCGCCCCAGCCCGAGCTCCAGCACGCAGCCCACGATCCAGAGAAACACCATGTTGCCCAGAAGGTGGCCCAGGCCGCCATGCAGAAACATCATGGTAACAAACATCCATGCCTGGGCTTTGGCCGGGACCAAGGCATACCGGTAACTGACAATACCGTCTTTGCGCTTGTCGAACGCCGCACGCCGGGTCTTCCATTCGGTGTGGTCCGTATCGTCCGGGCTGATGATACGGCCCCCGTAAAGGGCATCCATAAATTCGCTGTCCCCCCTCATCTCAAAAAAGAGGCCAAGAGCCCGGGAATTCAATTTTTCAAGGTCCCCTGTCTCAGGTCTTTCACCGGTTTTTTCGGCTGCATAATCGGCGTAGCGGGGCAGTTCCATTGCCGCAAGCCCGCTTTCAAAATAGTAATCGAAGGCCTGCTCATAACGGCTGTCGTCTCCGGATTGAAAACCAAAAAAGATCAGGCAATTGATGGCAATAATGAGGAGAGTGAGCACCGGCGGGTGGCGCCAGCTGATTTTTCCTTCTATCGGGATGATGAGCATCTGTTAGTTCCAGGCGGGTCTTTTAGTTCAAGGAACCGAATTTTTCCCCTTGCCTGGCAAGTTTTTCCAGAAGCGGGGCCGGCTTGAAGTCGTCGCCATGACGGTCCTGGAATTGTTTCAACACCTCCAGGATGTGGTCAAGGCCCACCAGGTCGGCATAGAACATGGGGCCACCGCGATAGACCGGCCATCCGTAGCCGTTCACCCAGATAACATCCAGATCGCTTGGCCTTACGGCAATTTTTTCCTCAAGAATTCTTGCCCCTTCGTTGATAATCGGGTAGATGGCGCGCTGCAGGATTTCTTCCTCGGAGATTTCACGCCGGGTGAAACCCTTCTTTTGCGAAAAATCGACAATGAGTGCTTCAACCTCGGGGGCAGGGTGGGGCGTGCGGCTGTCCTGGCCGTAGTTGTAGTATCCCTTGCCGTTCTTAAGTCCGAAGCGGCGATTCTCGCAGAGCACTTCCTGCAGGGTCCGGGAGTTTGAAGACTCCTTCTCCCAGCCAAGGTCAATGCCGATAAGGTCGGCCAGGGCAAAGGGCCCCATGGGAAACCCGAATTCGTAGATCACCTTGTCCACCTGGGAGGGGAGGGCCCCTTCGAGAATCATTTTTTCGCATTCCCGTTTGCGCTGAGCAAACATGCGGTTGCCCGCAAAACCATGGCAGACGCCGACAACAACCGCGATTTTTTTGATTCTTTTGGCCAGCGCCATGCAGGTGGCGAGAACCCGGGTCCCGGTTTTTTCGGCACGCACGATTTCAAGCAGGCGCATTACATTGGCCGGGCTGAAAAAATGAAGGCCCAGGACATATTCCGGCCGATTGGTCTGGGCGGCAATTTCATTTATGTCCAGATAAGAGGTGTTGGTGGCCAGGATGGCGCCGTCTTTACAGATCGTGTTCAGGTTGGCAAAAATTTCTTTTTTGAGCGTCATGTTTTCGTAAACGGCTTCAATGACAAGATCCACATCCATCAGGTCCTTTATTTCCGTGGATGGGGTGATCATGCCCATTCGCCGGTTTACATCCTCAGAGGAAATTTTGCCCTTTGAGGCGCTGATATCATAGTTTTTCCGGATCACGCCCAGCCCGCGATCCAGCAATTCCTGGCCGGCTTCCACCAGGGTCACGGGAATGCCGGCATTGACGAAGTTCATGGTGATACCGCCGCCCATGGTTCCGGCGCCGAGTATGCCCACTTTATTGATTTCATCCGTCGGGGTGTCTTTGGGGACATCAGGAATCCGGGCAACCTGACGCTCGGCAAAGAAGTAGTAGCGCTGGGCCGCGGATTGCGATCCGTTCATCAACTGGCTGAACAGCTCCCGCTCATAGGCCATCCCTTCTTCAAAAGGCCGGTGAACCGCCGCTTCCACAGCCTTGATGCAGGCCTGGGGGGCCTCAAACCCGCGGGCCCGTTTTTCCAGCTGCTTTCGAAAGTTTTCGAAAATTTCCGGTTTCTCCCGGCCTTGTTGGATCTTTTCCGTCATGTCCCTCACCCGAACCAGCGGCCGGTTCTCCCTGAGCACTGCTTCGGCAAAAGCAGCGGCTCCTTCGGCCAGATTCCCTTTTATGATCTCATCAATAAGGCCGTCTTCAAGGGCTTTTTCAGCGTTTATGGGATCGCCGGTGGCAATCATGTGAAGGGCCTTTTCCGGGCCGATCAGCCGGGGCAGGCGCTGGGTGCCGCCCGCGCCGGGAAGCAGGCCGAGTTTGACTTCCGGAAGGCCCAGTTGGGCCTCCGGCACGGCAACGCGAAAGTGGGAGCTCAGGGCGGTTTCCAGCCCGCCGCCGAAGGCGGTGCCATGAATGGCGGCGATGACGGGTTTGGCGCAGTTGTCCAGTTCGTTTAAAACATCGGGCAGGTGGGGCGCCTCCGGCGGTTTCCCGAATTCGCGGATATCCGCACCCGCACAAAAGGTGCGCCCTTCACAGATGATGATAATGGCTTGGATTGTCTCGTCTTTTCCGGCGATGGCAATGCCCTCGGCAATCCCCTGGCGCACCGGATGGCCCAGGGCGTTGACCGGGGGGTTGTTTATCCAAAGCATGCCGATTCTTCCCTGCTTTTGCAGGGAAACGGCTTTTGTGATTTCAGTCATTGGCTTTCCCCTTTGTAGTGTTGCTCGTATTGCCCGGTTATTGATCTTTGCAATTATTCGCAAGAAAACCGGGAGGCCATGCAAGCAGTTTTTTACGGAGCCGATAAAACGGTGTGGACACTTTCGGCCAATTCCCCCAGGCTGATCGGTTTTTCCAGATATTTGGCGACGCCGAGGTCTTTGGCGGATGACGCTGAGATTTTTTCGCTGAAGCCGGTGCACAGAATGATTGCCATATCCGGCCGGATTTTCAGTATTTCCCGGCAAATCTGGTCCCCGCCCATCTTCGGCATGGTCATGTCGGTAATCACCAGATCATACCGGTATGGCGAGGCCTGGAACATTTCAAGCGCCTTTACCGGGTCTGTCTGGCTGTTGGCCTGGTATCCGAGCTTTTCCAGGCGTTTCCGGTTGAGCCCGGCAAGGGAAGGGTCGTCATCGATCAGGAGAATGTGTCCGGTTCCGCGGGGCAGTTCGGCGAAAGCGGGCCGGTCGGCCGCGGGTGTTTTTTTCAAAGCCGGGAAAAAAATCTCGAATTCACTGCCCTGACCAGGCTGACTGCTGACACGGATGCTGCCCCCGTGGCTTTTGACGATTCCGTGAACCACCGCGAGCCCCATGCCTGTGCCTTTATTTACCGGCTTGGTGGTGAAATAGGGGTCAAAGATGCGGTTGCGATGCTCGGGGGCAATGCCTTCCCCCGTATCGCGAACCGTGATTTTGATAAAATGTCCGGCCGGGAGTTCCGGATCAAATGCCGCGGTTTCCCTGCTCAGGTTGGCAGAGGCCAGGGAAACGGTCAAAACTCCGCCGTTTTCGGGCATGGCATCCGCGGCGTTGCTGCACAGGTTGATCAGTACCTGGTGGATCTGAGTGGGGTCGGCCTCCAGGACAGCCGGTCGTTCGTCAATCGCCGGCCGGATCTCGATATTGGCGGCAATGGTGGAACGCATCAGCTTCAGGCACTCCTTGACAATGGGGACCAGGTTGAGGGGTTCCCTGGTTTCGGGCGACTTTCGGCTGAAGGTCAAAAGCTGGCGGACCACATCCCTGGCCCGCAAACCGGCGGTTTGGACTTCGGCAAGGTATTCCCGGGCGGGATTGCCTTCCGGAATTTTTTCCAGGGTCAGTTCGGTATGACCGAGAATGATGCTTAACATGTTGTTAAAATCGTGGGCAATGCCGCCTGATAAAGTGCCGATGGCCTCCATTTTCTGGGATTGCCGGAGTTGGGCTTCAAGGCGTTTTTTCTCCTTGGCCGCCAGGATTCGTTCCGTTACATCCCTTCCGATGCCGCTGATAAAAGGCTCCCCCTTGTCCGGGGTCACCAGCTTGCATCGGTATTCGATATAAATCCAATCACCGTCTTTTCTGGAGAACCTGGAGATACCTTTGCTGTGGCCGTTTTGCCGAATGCCGGCAAGGTATTCACTGACAAAGGCCGGCCGGTATTTCGGATCCATGAACTCGGATACCCGGCGCCCCAGAAGATCTTCCGCCTTGAAGCCGAAGAGTTTGTTCATGGCAGGGTTGATCGAGGTCAACCGGCCTTCGAGGTCCTGGGTAAAGATTAAATCGCTTATGGAATTGAAAAGCTCCCGGAAGCGCTGCTCGGATCGACGCAGGGCATCGCCGGCCTGCAGCCGCCAGCTGATGTCGCGAATGATGCCGATGATGCCTACCTTTTCGCCCCGGCTATCCCTGAACCTGAAAAAATGGGTCTCCCCCGGGAAGCAGGTACCGGATTTTTTCCGGTATTGCAGGGTATGAAAAGCCTTGCCTTCAGCGGCCTCCTGCTGCAGGCTCGCTTCCAAATCGGCGTGCTGGCTTTCATCCTTGCATAAAAGTTTGATATCAGCGCCTTTCAGCTCGTCCATGCCGTAGCCGAACAGCTCGGTAAAGGCCGGGTTGCAGGAGGTAATCATTCGGTTCGGATCCGTCACCAGGATGGCGTCGCGGATGCTTTCAAAAAGGGAGCGGTACTTTTCCTCGCTTTGTTCCAATTCCCGGGTGCGGGCTTCGACCGCCTGTTCCAGGATCTCCTTGTTTTGATGCAGCAATGTTTTCTGCTTGTTGTTTTCAAGGATCAGGGCCACGAGGTTGAGGGTGTTTTCGATATACGGGTGATAGGCAGCAAAGACCTCGCGTTCGGTTATTTGGAAAAAAAGGAAGCCATAGAGATCAAAAGGGGATTCAATGGGCAGACAGGCCGATTGATGGGTTTTTCTGAATTTTGCAAGGTGTTTTTCACGCTGCGTGCTGCTGTTGGCCGCTCCCGCAAGGTGGGTCATGAGGTGCTGGCAAGCCTCCTCATCAGGGCCTGTCACTCCCTCCTGCAGGTGAAGACAGCCGGTGATAAACATCCCGCTCACCTTCAACCCGGGAACAGGGGCAAGGCCGCGGCAGACAAAACGGGCCATTGCCTGGTTGTCCGTCATCAGGTGCAGGGTGCTTTGCAGCAGAATTATTTTGCCGAGAATTCTGGCGTCCGGGTCACTCATGGGGGCGGTTCATCCGGTGCCGGTATTGCTGCAGGAAAATTTCAGGCTCTACATAAACCGGGTTGTGGACCAGCTGACCACGGACAATCATAACCGGATGAACGCTTAACAGGTCCATCAGCAGGGCGCCGTCGAATTTTCTGGCATCATACTGGCAGATTGTGGTCAGGGGATGGTCTTTTAAAATGGTGTTGAGCCTGGCCTCGTAATCCATAAGTTCCGGTACGGTGGCCCGGCCTTCGACCAGCGCCCAGGACATTTCTCCCGCTCCCCGGGCGCCGGCATATCCTTCCTGAATGGCGGTGTCATAATAATCGCCGACAAGCTCAAGCATGAAATCAGGTGAAAAATAAGCATTGGGGCAGCATTCATGGTGACCGGGCGTGATATCAAAGTCTTTCTGACGCTGCGTCACATCAAGCCCCAATTTCATGAATTCGCGGCGGATCTCGTCCGCCGGGATGTCAGAGACCAGGTAAAGCAGTTTTTCATTCTCATTCAGGCCTTGCCGGAGAAACTTTGCCATGGTTTTTTTGCGCTCCTCATCATCATTGTAGATGTAGATGATGTGGTGGCCTTCATCAAAGAGTTCACTGGTAAATCCCAGTGAAATACGTCGGGCGTTTTCCGTCATGGATCCCCCTTGGTTTGAATATTATCTGGTTTACGCCAGTTCGGCGGATCGACTGACGGCCGGCGCTGAACAGAATCCCGCCCTTTTCGTATTCAAAGTCGTCTTTTATCGTAATATTAAAAGCTGAAAGGAGCAAGAAGGTTTTTGTCTGATTTTGGCGGAATTTTCAGCGGCTGGAGTTTCCATCATTTTGATTCGCCCCTTGTCTTATTCCTCAAAAAATGTTTATATGTCATGGAAAATATCAGGACGAACTCTCTTATGGAGCCCGAAATGCAGGAATTTACACAGGAAGAACTGGCCGCGTGCAACGGGGAAAATGACGAAAGGGTGTATGTGGCGCACAAGGGAAAGGTCTATGACGTAAGCGGCAGCAAAATGTGGAAGGGCGGGACGCACATGAAGCGCCACAAGGCGGGAAGCGACCTTAGCACCGATATTCAGGCCGCTCCCCATGAACCGGATGTCCTGGAGCGCTACCCGCAGGTCGGCGTTCTGAAAAAGGAGGGAGAGGCCGGTGATGTCGCCATGCCGCCAATCCTTTCCCGTCTTCTCCTGAAATTTCCCATGCTTCGCCGGCATCCCCACCCCATGACCGTCCACTTTCCGATTGCTTTTATGTTCGGGGCCTTGTTATTTGCGATTCTTTATCTGGTAACCGGAATAAGCGCTTTTGATACCACTGTTTTTCACTGCCTGAGCGCCGGTCTTTTTTTTACGGTGGTTGCCATGGCCACCGGCTGGTACACATGGTGGCTAAACTACGGTTCCCATAAACTCCGTGCGGTTCAAATCAAAAAGCGGGTTTCAATCGCGCTGGCCGGCATCGCCGGTGCCGGCGTTGTCCTGAGGGCGGCGGTGCCTGATATTCTTCTGGATTTCCGCGGTATCACCATCCTTTACCTGGCCATTGTGCTCCTGGTTTTTCTTCTGGTGACCATAATCGGCTGGTACGGCGCTTCGCTGACCTTCCCCGTGGAAAAAGAATAAAAGGTGGCCTCAGATAATGGTAAGTTCCTCTTTTTCCATCAGTTCCACGGCGTGCCCGATGGAGACCGCATAGGAGATATCGGTTTTAATTGGGGTCTCCGTGCGTTTCAGGTGTTTGGGCATGACTTCCTGCGGCTCGAAGCGGCCGCCCACCAGCCCGATGACACGGCCGTCGTAAATGTTGATAAGCGGGCCGCCCCGGTTGCCGTCATGCACCATGGTGTCGAAGAGAAAAATCCGGGTTTCATTGTTGGACACTATTTTGGAGCTGATCACCGCCTGCTTGATCAACTGGTTGTGGATGCTGTAGTAGCCGAAGGGAAAACCCAGGCAGGCGACGCTGTTGCCCACGGGAACATCCTCAGGGGTTCCGATCACGTGGTCGGGCATGGTGATTTCAATCTCTTCCGTGAATTTAAGAAGGGCCAGGTCCCTTTTCCTGTCGATCTGGCGGATTTCGATGTTTATGGGGGTCACCGTTTCGGCATAAACGGCTGCAAATCCGGTTTCCTCGTCAACCGGCACGACCATGAGATCCAGTTGGCCGGTAATTAAATGGGCCGCGGTCAGAAGGTAGCCTTCCGGGTGTACCAGAAAAGCGGATCCCCTGAAGGAGACGGCGTCGCCTTCCCTGCGAAATAGCATCATGCAGGCGTTTTTGTATTGAAAATAGATATCTTGCAGCATAATCGGGTCCTTATCTTTTGGCGTCAATCAAAACCGGGGCTTCCTAATCAATCCACCCGGCAATTTTTTCCGGGTGGGTGCGCATCCAGCGCAATGCTTTCTCATAGGGAAATCGGCCTTCCTCTTCCCGGATCCAGAGCATGAGCTGGCCTGCATCGGCGGGTTCCCAGAAGAAGCGGTCCAGCATCTCGAAGGCCCGCGGCATGTCCTCTCTTAAACCCTGGCGAACCACGGTATTGATGGTGCCGCTGCCGCCGAATACATTTTTCGGGTCATCCAGGAATTTCAAATTCCAACGGGCAAAACTCCAGTGCGGCAGCCAGCCGGTCACCACAATCCATTTCTGGCGGCGGATGGCGTGGGACAACTCAGCCACCATGGCGACCTCGCTGCCATCCACCAGCCGGAAATCGTCAAGTCCATAGGCTTCCATGGCCTGACGGGTTTTGCGCATAATGCCGGCCTGGGGTTCGATGCCGATGATCCGGTGCTTGAATTGATCGGCATGGGCTTTTAATTCAGCAATGGAATCGATGTCGATATACGGCTGATTCCGGATTCCAGTTCCGGCGGTGAGTCGGCCCATGGTCACCTTCGGCACCACGAGACCGATTTGGGTGCCCTTCAGATTCGGTCCCAGGTTGACCACCTGGTCCTTGAATTGTTCATGGTAATGCGCGTGCGTGTCGGGCAGCCAGGCCGAGAGCATCGCATCGGCCCGTCCTTCGGCCACGGCAGCCCACATCTCGTCGGCATCAAGAGAAAGCAATTCACAGGGAATGCCCAATTTTTCCTGAAACACGGCTTTTGCCAGGTTGGCTGAAGCCACGGAAGTCGACCATTCCGTGTATGCCAGCCGGATGGCCTCTCCGGCGTTTGCCACCCGCAGGCCGGCTTTTCCCGGAACAGGCAGCAGAAACAGGCCGCATGCGATGCAGATAAAAACAAAGCGGGTTACGCGCTGCACAATTCCCCCCCCCCTTTTTGCGGAATTTTTTACCACAGCCGTTTCCGGCCAAAGGTTTTGTCCAGTGGCGGCCGGCTTTTCACACTGTATTCCCTGGTTTTGCGTTTCCCCAAGGTGAATTCCTTGGGCGCGGCGTATTCGGAGAGTCCCCGATAAAGCGCAAAACACATGCCGAGAATCACGAGGGCAAAGGGCAGCCCGGTGGTTATGGTTGCGGTTTGAAGTGCCACCAGGCCGCCGCCCATCAATAATGCCGCGGCCACCGCACCTTCCAGTATCGCCCAGAACAGCCGGGAAAGCACCGGCGGGTTGGGATTGCCGCCGGAGGTGATAATATCGATAACCATGGAGCCCGAATCCGAGGACGTGACAAAAAAGGTGACAATCACCGCGATACTCAGGCTGGAAGTAACCACGGTCAGGGGAAAATTCTCCAGCAGAACGAACAGGGATACCGGAATGTTTTCCTGAACAATAGCGGCAATGCCGCCTGTTCCGAACATTTCGATGAACAGGGCGGTGTTGCCGAAAATGGTGATCCAAACGAAGGTGATAAATGTGGGCACCAGCAAAACGCCCAGGATGAACTGGCGGATGGTGCGGCCATGCGATACCCGCGCGATAAACATGCCGACAAAGGGCGACCAGGCGATCCACCACGACCAGTAGAAAATGGTCCATCCCTGCTGCCACTCGGTGTGCTCATAGGTTTCGTTCCAGGTGCTCAATTGGGGAAGGTGCTGCAGGTAATAGCCGATGTTTTCCAGCAGGGCGTTCATGACAAACAGGGTGGGGCCCACCAGCAGGACGAAAAGCGCCAGCAGGGCCGCAAAGGTGATGTTAATCTCGCTCAGGCGGCGGATTCCCTTGTCCAGTCCCTTGATCACCGACCAGGTGGCGGCTGCGGTGATGCATCCGATAAGGACGACCTGAATTTTTGGTGACTGGCCGATGCCCAGAAGATAGTCGAGACCGGCGTTGACCTGCTGCACGCCCAGGCCGAGGGAGGTGGCCACGCCGAAAAGGGTGGCGACGGTCGCCAGTATGTCAATGATATTGCCGGGCCAGCCGTAGATGCGCTCGCCCAGAATCGGATAGAAAGCCGTGCGGATGGAAAGCGGGAGGCCCTTGTTGAAGGAAAAAAACGCCAGCGAGAGGCCCACGAGGGAATAGATCGCCCAGGGGTGCAGCCCCCAGTGCAAAAAGGTGATGTCCATGGCTTTTCGGGCGGATTCGGTGGTTCCCGCTTCGGTCAGGGGATTGGCCACATAGTGGAACATGGGTTCTGCGACCCCGTAGAATAGCAGGCCGATGCCCATGCCCGCGGAAAAAAGCATGGAGAACCATCCGGCGGTGGAGAATTCGGGCTCCGCGTCCGGGCCTCCCAGGCGGATATCGCCGAAACGGCCAGCCATCAGGGTCAGGGTAAAAACCAGGACGATATTGACGGTCCAGATGAACAACCACCCCGCGTACTCTGACATGCCGGACTGCATCTGCTGGAAAATATCGCCCACATATTGTTGAAAAACAATGGTGGCCGCAACGAAAAAAATGATCAGGAAGGCAGAAATGAAAAACACCTGGGGGTGGACATCCAGATGAAACCAGCTTTCTTCAGGCGCTTTTTCCGCAGCGTTGTTTTCCGGCTCCGGTTTGTCTGCCATGATCCATCCTCGGGGGATTCAGGGTTGCATATACGGGTTTCCATCTGAACGCATCGGATTGATGAACCCGGTAGTTTTTTTTAAATTAACTTCCAAAGCATGTTCCATCAAATTTTTTTTGTTGATTTGCACAAGTGATTCGCATGCGCATATTAAAGGCATAGACCCAAATTTTTATTAAACAGGGATAGGGAGATTCATGCCATGAACCAGAGGATAGTTGAGTTGCTGGACAAGGAAGCCGATGATTTGTTGTCGTATCAGTGCCGGACCGTGCCGGCTGAATATCTGCATCTGCCCGGGCCTGATTTTGTCGACCGGATTGTCGCTCAAGGGGATCGCTCCATCCGGGTGATGCGCAATCTGCAGGCCATTTTCGACCATGGCCGCCTTGGGGGTACGGGCTATATCTCCATTCTGCCCGTGGACCAGGGGGTGGAGCACACGGCAGGCGCTTCGTTTGCACCCAATCCGCAATATTTTGATCCGGAGAATATTGTTCGGCTGGCCATGGAGGGCGGCTGCAATGCCGTTGCCTCCACCATGGGAGTATTGGGCTCGGTGGCCCGCCGATATGCCCACAAGATTCCGTTTATTGTTAAGTTCAACCACAATGAATTGCTCTCCTACCCGAATACCCATGACCAGATTCTGTTCGGCAGCGTCAATCAGGCTTATGATATGGGGGCCGTGGCTGTGGGGGCGACCATTTATTACGGGTCCCCGGAGAGCAGCCGTCAGATTCAGGAAATCGCGGACGCTTTCCGATACGCCCATGAACTCGGGCTGGGCACCATTTTGTGGGCCTACCTGCGGAATCCGGCTTTCAAGACAGGGGATGCCGACTATCATCAGGCTGCGGACCTCACGGGGCAGGCCAATCACCTGGCGGCCACCATCGAAGCGGACATCGTCAAGCAGAAGCAGCCTGAAACCAATGGCGGCTTTACGGCTTTGCAATTCGGCAAGACACATGAAAAAATGTATTCCGAATTGTGCACGGACCACCCCATTGACCTGACCCGGTACCAGGTCCTGAACTGTTACATGGGCCGGGCCGGATTGATCAATTCCGGCGGCGCCTCGGGGAAAAATGACCTGGCCCAGGCGGTGCGGACCTCTGTCATCAACAAACGGGCCGGCGGCATGGGCATGATATCAGGGCGCAAAGCTTTTCAGCGATCCATGAAAGAGGGGGTGGCGCTTCTCAACGCGATCCAGGATGTTTACCTGGATGAAACCATTACCGTGGCCTGAGCGGAAGATATTCATTATGAAGTTGCCAATAAAAGATCCGTAAAGGATTCAAGGCGTTATCCGTTACGGGGGCCGTGGGTGCCGTTTATGCGCCGGGGGGGTTCTTCTTTTTTAACTCGTATTTGGATATCAGGCGGGACAGGTAGGTCCGCTGAATTCCCATGACCTTGGCGGCTTTGCTTTGATTGCCGCTTGAATTTTCCAGGTTGAGCAGGATGAATTTTTTCTTGAACTCATCAACCGCTTCGTGAAGCGTCAGGCCGACGGAAATATCGTTCATGGCGGATTCGGCTGAATACAGCATGGGCAGGTCATCCGGCCGCAATCGAGTGCCGTCGCCCATGACAACAGCCCGTTCAAGCGCATTTTTAAGCTCGCGCACGTTGCCCGGCCAGTCATAGGCGGTCATTTTTTTCATGGCTTCTTCAGTGATTTCAATGCCGGAACAGCCTCTTTCGCTTTGAAAAACCTGGACAAAGTGTTCGGCCAGCAGGGGAATGTCCTCTTTGCGCTCCCGTAGAGGGGGGATGTGGATTTCAACGACATTTAACCGATAATACAAATCCTCTCGGAAAAGCCCGTTTTTGACCGCCTCCGAGATGTTCTTGTTGGTGGCTGCAATCACGCGAATATCCACGGAGATGGGAGTGTTCCCCCCCACCCGGTAAAAAATGCCGTCCTGAAGGACGCGAAGCAGCTTGGCCTGCATTTGCGGGCTCATCTCTGCGATTTCATCCAGGAAAATGGTGCTGTCGTCAGCCAATTCAAACTTCCCGATTTTTTGCCCGGTGGCTCCCGTGAAGGCACCTTTTTCATAGCCGAACAGTTCGGCTTCGAGGAGGGATTCGGGGAGTGCCGCACAGTTCAGGGCGACCATGTGGCGTTCTTTTCTGGGGCTTGCCTGATGAATGAGGCGGGCAAGCAGTTCCTTGCCCGTACCGCTCTCGCCCATTATCAGGGTGCTTGCCATGGATTGGCCCACTTGCAGCGCCTCGGCCAGAACTTTTTGGATTTCCCTGCTTTTTCCAATGATCTGGTGTTTGGGTTCCAGCTCTTCGCGTAAGCCCCGGTTCTCCTTCTCCACGGATTGAAATTTTTTGGCGTTGCCGATAGCCACGGCAGCAAGGTCGGCAAAGACCGTCAACAGTTCCAGGTCCTGGTTCTGGAAGGCACTGCCGTCGATTTTGTTCATAAATTCTATGACGCCGATTACCTTGTTGTTCAGATGCATGGGCACGCAGGCGATGGATTTGGTCTTGAAGCCGATTTTTTGGCTGATATGGCCGTACCAGCGTTTGTCCTTGGTAGCATCCCTGATTAACAGGGGCTCGTCCTTTTCAGCCACGTATCCGGCTATTCCCTGTCCCATTTTAACTTCAAACTGCTTGACCTCTTCTTTCTTGGTGCCGGTGGCGACCTTGAAGTAAAGCTTGTTGGTTTTTTCATCCAGAAGAAGCAGCGAACTGGCCTTTGCGCCCATCATTCGGTTGCCGGTTTCAAGGATTGTCTCAAGCAGCCGATTCAGGTCGTGAACATTGGAAACCCAGGCGGAAATATCCTTGAGGTGGTGTATGGAAAGTTCGGCTTCTTTATGCGCTGTTTTCATTTAGCGGCACTCTCAAATGAATGAGGGGTTAATGTTAAATAAATATTGGGTTGCTGTTGGCGGGCTATCTGAATCCCGCATCGGATATAGCCTCTGAGTACCATTTATTTGATTGATTTTCAACAGGTTCATTTCCCTGGAGGGCATTATTCGGAGCCTTCCAGGGAGTGGGGCGGCAAGTCATGTTTACAGAAATATATTCTTGGGCGTGGCTTCGTTTTTGGCCGTTTGGATCCTATTGGAACAGGGTTTTAAAAGGGAATTCCTCATAGCCCGGGGGCACCTCGAATTCGCTGTCAGGTATATCGGTTTTTTCTATTTGGCGGACATCCACGATGGTTTCCGTATCTCCGCCTCCGTGCTCCACCGATTTGAGCAGCCAGCCGGCGGCCCGGTTCATTTTTTGATATTCATCACTGGCCTCGACCGAATTGGCGCCCATCATTTGTGAGGCGCATTTTTCAAAACGGGCCATTTTATCCGGATCCCCCATTTCCCGGGTCAGCTTCTTGTCTTTGGAAAACCAGGCTTCTTCATACAGTTCGCCGTCCGCATAAATTTTGTATTTGACCGTGGAATAGCCGGCAATTTTGCCGCCGTCCCCCGCCTTTTCCACGCGCACTGCCGAAGGACCGCCGCCCATTCCCGGAGGCATCTCAGAGAGGCCCTGAGCCTTCATTTGCTCCATTGCCTCGGCCATGGAGGCGGAGATTTTTTTCATCTGTGCGCAGAATTCGTCCATGCTGGCCTTGGCAGCCGTTTTTGCCTGCGCGTCCAGGATGATGATGCGGCTGTTTTTCAGGTCGATAATCATTTGTTCTTCTTCAGGGTCATCGGATGTGCTTTTGATCCTGCCATCAGAGACCAGCGAACGGGTGCCGTCCGCCTCTGTCATCACCAGGCCGCATATTCCGGAAGTTGCAAAAACCAGTGTCGTCAAGACAGCTGCCAAAAAAAGGGGGGGTCGGGTTGCCGTTTTCATTCTGTTCTCCTTGGTGAAATGGGTTGTCAGATTTGCGTTTGCTTTCTTTTGGTTATGCCGGACGGCATAGGGTTGTCAAGCCACATTTACAGGCTTGATTTTTCAAGATGGAAAGAATAACCTGATATGCAGGAAAATGGTCACGGTCTGATGGCGGCTTGCACAAAATAGAGCCTGAAAAGAATGTTTCAAGCTTGCCGCTAAAGTCACACAAAGACCAAAAATAGCAAGTGTGAAATGTTCAGTTCAGGAAGAAAGGGGTTCCTATGCTTAAACCCATCCAATCCATCCTGTTTGCCACCAACCTTTCAGAAAACTGCCGGGCGGCTTTGGAGGCTTCGGTTGCCATGGCCACGCAGCACAAAGCCAGACTCGTCCTGCTTCATGTCATGGGCAGAGAAATGCCAAGTCACATCGAATCCCATTTTAAGGATCTGCTTGGCGAACAAAAATGGAAAGCCCTGATCGCGGAACATGAAAAAGAGGCGCGTGAGACACTGGTTGGAAAAATGAGTCCGGGAAAAATCGGGCACAAAGCCATGAAGATGTATTGTGAAGATGCGGGCATTGACATGGAAAGCTGTGATTTTCCCTTCCAGGACGTTGTTGTCGCGGACAGCAGTGTCGTTGAGGCGGTTATCGCCCAGTGCGGGGAACACAGTTGTGATCTCATCGTTTTAGGCGGGCAGAAGGGCTTTTTTGGAGGCAATGCCATCGGCTCGGTTGTCAAGGGCGTGTTGCGCATGGCGAGTGTTCCGGTCCTGGTTGTCCCGCCGCATGATTGAAGGAGTGCCTAAATGCGGGGTCCGTCCAATGGCACGGTTTCCCTGCTGAAAATCAGGGTTTCCTGTCACCAGGATTGACCGGACTGTTCCGTCTCCAACTCATCCGCCAAGCAATCGTTTTCTCCCTCATGCCCAAGGTGACTATATAGCTGGAATAACGTAAAATCGCATGGATTTGAACCTATCTGCGGCTTGGCTTCAGGTTTATTCATTGCCGGGGCCGGGAGCCGGTAACCCGGGAAAGGGCAGAGTTGACACAGAGGGGCAGCCATGTCATAGCTTTTTTTGAAACGCGCGTGCGGATGGAACCCCGGATATTTCGTTCGCACAGGATGTTGCGCCACCCCATGGTTTCCGCTGAACAAAGGAGGTTCGGGAAATGCCCTACGAGATGCTTTTACTGGAGGTTACGGACTTTGTTGGAACCATTACCCTTAACCGGCCCGATCAGATGAACACGTTTACCTCCGGCCTGGCCAGGGAGTTCAACGCCGCCCTGCAGGAGATGGAAGACAATCCGGATGTCCGGGCCGTCGTGGTCAAAGGGGCGGGCAAGGCTTTTTGCGCCGGAATCGATGTAAACGAACTGCATGATAAGGAGGCGCTGGATTTTTACCGGTGGGTCCGGATCATGGAGGAGATGAGCCTGCAGATGGCGCGAATGGGAACACCCGTTATCGCCAGCGTTCAGGATCTGGCGGTTGCCAATGGAATCGGCATTGTCGCCTCGGCCGACCTGGCGATTGCCGCGGAAAATGCCCGGTTCGGAGCCACGGCTGTCAATGTGGGGCTGTTTTGCATGGGCCCCGCAGTCGCCTTGTCCCGGAATCTGGGTAAGAAAAAGACATTGGAGCTGCTGCTTACCGGCGACATGATCGATGCCCGCGAGGCCTGGCGCATAGGGCTTGTCAATCACGTGGTCCCCGGGGATCAACTGTCCGTGGAGACGGCGAAACTGGCCGGAAAGCTCACGCAAAAGAGCCCGCTGGCGGTGCAATTGGGCAAACGGTCCTATTACCGAATGCAGGATCTCGAGTATGAAAAAGCCTTTGAGATGGTGAACAACCATTTTTCCGTGCTTTGCACGACAGAAGATGCCCACGAGGGTGTCAGCGCGTTTCTGGAAAAGCGCTCCCCGGCCTGGAAACTTCGATAGGCCGCAAAAATCATTTGTTTTTGGTTCAAGTGAAAAATACAGGCAAGTATTTGCTGGAAAAAGGGGGGCATGTCATGGAACGGGTGCAAATTAAAACGATAGACGAACTGCGTGCGCGGGTAGGGGAGGAAATCGCCGTGGGGGATTGGCAAACGGTAAGCCAGGAGCAAATCAACCTGTTTGCAGAAGCCACAGGGGACTACCAGTGGATTCACCTGGACAGGCAGCGGGCGGCAGCCGAATCGCCGTTTGGCACCACCATTGCCCACGGTTTTCTGACCCTGTCGCTCATTCCCCGATTGATGGAGGATACGGTTGCGCTGCCGCCTGCCAGCATGTCGGTGAATTACGGCCTGGACAAGGTGCGTTTTGCCGCACCGGTGCCGGCCGGCAGTCGTGTCCGCCCCCGGGTGACGCTGCATGATTTGACGGAAGTGAGCGGGGGGGTGCAAATGAACTGGCTCGTTATCATTGAGGTGGAAGGAAGCGAGAAGCCGGCCTGCATTGCCGAAACCCTTGCGCGTCATTATTTTTGACGGCGCGCCGGGAGCCTTTTTTCAGGAAAGCCTTGAGACAATCATTTCGCTGATTTTTTCTGCGGACCGGCCGAAAAGTTCCGGCATATCAATTAATTCGAGGTACTCATCCGCCCACTGGACATTGTTTTCCTGGACCAGGTTTTTGATGTGCTCATGCTTTCCGCCCAGGGCTTTGACTTTTGCAGACAGGGCCACCTGTTCCCGAAAGGCGATTTCCAGAAGCATCAGATGCTCAATGGTGTTGGGGCGGCTCGGATCCGAAGAGATTATCGGGATGACAAGAATGCTGCGGTGATCTTTGCGGCCCTTGCCAATGTACACATTGCCTTGCCGTACAATAATTTTTTTGGTCCCCTTAAGGGTGTTGTCCGTCTCTGAGCGCGAGGCGATAGCGGTCGAGGAGCCTTCTTTGGTCACAATATGAATCCGTGTTTCATCCGTGGGTTCGCCCAGCAGGTTGATGCCGGTTATTTTGTAGAGCGTCAGCCCCTTGACCCCTGAAATTATTCTTTGAAAATTGCGAAGCACCATGATGTTGGAGATGGTCAATTGGGCGATACTGAAACCGTGCTCGCCAAGCTTGTCAAAGAGCAGGCCTTCGGCTTTTTCCTCGATTCGGCTGGTGCCCACGGTGACGGTTTTGGCCTGGTGCTTGATCGCATCAACCGGGCGGGCCAGGCTGTTGATGGCTTCCCCCAGGGCTTCAAAGAGTTTTTCAAACATGTTTTTGGCGGTTCCCTTGACACCGAAGTCAAGCTCAAAATCAGACAGCGGCAAGCGTCCGGCAAGATACTTGAGAAGAAGCGTCAGGTTGGTGGCCCCTTTTATTCCCATTGGGGAGGGCAGTTCATTGTCTGCCTGTTTTTTGCGAAAATCCGAATAAAAATGAATAATTTTTTCCCTGAATCGTTTTTCCAGGGCGATTTCAAAGATATCGAGGTTTTCCCGGGCCAATTCATCAATGGTCTGCTGGAGGTCCTGCCGGAAATCAAACAGAAAGCGTGAGCCTTCATTTATGGTTAACGCCGCGTAATAGCCCCAGAGGTGCCCGACCAGGGTGTTTAAAATCGGGGCAAAATGTTCGCTGATCGAGGGCACCGCAATCACATCGGCGGCATAGGGATCAAAGCGGTCCTCGTGCTCATCCGCAATGACGACGGGAATCGCTTTGTGGGACCGGAATATGGCGGTGTCTTTGATAATATCCCCGATCACGCTTCGGCGGGAACCTGCCGCACAAACAAAGATCAACGGCTCAGAGGAGAGATCGATGTGCTTTTTGTCTTCCACAAAGTCCGATGAAATGGTTTTGTAGCAGAGCTCACTCAGTTTGATCCGGATTTCATCGGCCGCTGCCTTGTTGGGGCCGCTGCCGACCGCCGCCCAATAGGTGCGCTGGACCGCAAGCCGCTGAGCCGAGGCCCGAATCCGATCCGCTGCCTTTAAAACCGTTTGCATTTGTCCCGGAATGGCAAGCATTTGCTTGATTTCCTGGGAGATGAACGCCCTGCTCCGGCGCTCTGTCAGCTGGGAGACATATAGCCCCAGTATGGCGCCGGCCATTATCTGGGAGTAAAAAGCCTTGGTGGAGGCCACCGACATCTCTATGTCCCTGCCGCTGCTGGTGTAGATGACGCCGTCCACTTTAAAGGTCAGATCCGAGTCCCGGCGGTTGACAATGCCGACAGCCCAGGCACCGAATTGCTTCATCATGTCCACCGTCCGGTTGGTATCGGTGGTGGTGCCGGACTGGCTGATGGGAACCAGAAGTGTTCCCCCCAGGTTGCCGGTGTCAGGGATAAAGCCGCTCAGCTCCGAGGATTTGAGGGCATTTACCTGAATGTTGGGGTTGTTGATATAGTAGCGCATGATATCGGCGCAGGCCTGGGCGGCCACCCCGGCCGTTCCCTGCCCGATAAACAGAATGCGGCGGATGGTATCGGCTTTGAATGCGGACTCCAGTCCTGCCGGCATCATGGATTCATCCAGCGTCAAGACATATCTGGAGTCGCCGTCTTCGACTATCTTCCACCGGTTGTCAAGGGTCTTCCTAACCGAAACCGGGGATTCGGAAATCTCTTTCAGGAAGTAATGCTTGAAGTCCTGACGGTCGATATCCCGTGAGGTCAGCGGGGTTTTCCGGATATCAGCCTCGGTGAGGGCAATCGGGGTGCCGTCGTAGAACATGGCCGTCACTCCGTCCAGCCCTCCGCCGGCGGACTGGTCCACAATGAATATCTGCCCGGCCACGGCATCTTCGGGCCCGTCCCCGTTCCGGGCGCCGCCATCCAGCTTGAGGTATTCCGAGGTTTCTTCAACCAGGCCGTAGATCTCAGAGGTGGGGATGTAGTGATCTTCGGCGAGTCCCACGAAAATAGCCTGGCCACTGCCTTTTAAGGCAAGAAACAGTTTGCCGGGAGCCAGGTCGCTGTGCATGGAAATGGCGTGGGACCCCTCAAAATCATTCACTGCCAGGCGAAATGCCGTTTCGATGGAGTGGCCCCGGGACAGGTAATTCTGGATATGGATGGGAATCACCTTGGTGTCACAGGAAATTTCCGGCGGCATGTGGATGCCGCGATCCGCATAACCGGCTTTGATGGTCTGGTAGTTATCAATATCGCCGTTTAGACAGACATGGATGATGCCCTGTTTAGCGCTGTTTTCGGAGTCGGCGCAATTGTCAACGGGATGGCAGTTGGCTTCGCTGATTTCGCCGACCGATGCCCATCGGGTGTGAGCCGATACCGTATGATAGCGATAAGGCAGGTTGATGAGTTGATGAAAAATGGGATCGTTGATGATTTGCCGGCGAATGTAGGCAATGTTGTCCCCGAGGCTCCCGATTTCCGCAGCCACCTTGTAGGTGATGGCAAGGGATGTCGTGCCTCCCGGCTGGTCCGGGTTGATTGAATTCAGGGAAACAGAGCGGTTTTTGAGAATGTCCGAGCCCAGCCGGTCATTGAATTCGGTGAGCAGCCCGGTGGTTTCGATTTGATCTCGGAATTGGGCATATACGGCTGAATCCATCACGAACAGGAGGGATATCCCGGCGGAATCCCGCCCCCGAACCTCCAGCCGGTCCAGACTGTTTAATACCGCATTGATATTTTTCAAGGTACTTACACTGGCAAAGGTGGCTGAGGGGTTGGTCCCGCCATGGAGTTCGGCGATTTTGGTGAAGTTGTCGATTAACTCGGTTTTCAGGCACCAGGCGGCATCTTTCAGGCGTTCCAGCCGCCGGGACAGGGTTTCCGCGTCTTCTGCGGGCATCCTGCCCATCATATGATCCAGACGACGGGATTCCCGTTCAATGATCTGGCTGAGCCGGCTGTGATAAATGTCCAGGTTTTGTTTTTCTTCATACCGGGAATAGATGTGATAGAAAGCCGACTGCGATTTGAGCGAGCGGATGGCTGCATACAACTGGTCTACCCATTCATTTCCGCCCAGGAAAGGGGCGCCGCCGGGTTCATATTCCTGGTTTTCTGCGACATCCATCGCGTTTTGAAAAATTTCATTGATCCTATCGGCAATCAGCGAGGTTGTGTCCGTGGGGGGGGCTTGTCCCGGCTCCAGGCCTTTGAATGCAACAAGTCCCGTGATACCGCACTGGCAGGTTGCGGCCGAATACGGGAAAAAAACGATGGAATCGGGCGGCAGCTGGTGAAGGCACCTCCCAAAGTAGAATCGAAATTGGCGCAGTTTTGTCAACAGGCTGAGCACCGAAGGGATCAAGGCACGGATTTTTTTCATATTAAGCACCGGCATCGTTTGTTTGAAGCTGAAAGTATTGTTGGAATGCCATTTTTGCATAAGCTGCCGCCCGGGTTCCGATATACTCCTTGTGCGCCACCAATACGGCGACAGCCAGTTTCCTGGAGTTCCCGGGTGCTTCGGCAAAGCCGGCGAACCAGTCATATTTGATTTTTTCGGGATTGTTGTTGATCGAGCCGGTTTTGCCGCCGATATAGAGCTCCGATAAAACCGGGTCCCCCCTGGCTTCTCGAAAAGTTTTGCTGGCGGTACCCCGGGTGATTGTTGTGTGCATCAGCTTTTTTAATTTTTCCGCGGTGTCCGGTGCAACTGCCCTGCTGAATTCCGGGCCTTGACTTTGATAAACGAGCTGATTGTCCTGTCGGACGGTTTCGACAAGAGTCGGATGCATTAGCTTGCCATGGTTAACCGCCACAGACGCCACTATGGCAGCGTGAAGCGGGGAAATCAGGGTTTTGCGGTTGAAACCGCAAGCGATTTCAGCCCAGTTATAAGGTTCCTCTTCAATTGTCAGCGGACTTGGCGGCAGTTGCAGGTCAAACGGAAGCTGCCGGTTGAAGCCGAAGGCAAGGCCATATTTTTCCAGGCCGGCCTTTTTCAGCCGGTTGATGCCGAGCTTTCCGAAAACGGGATTAATGGAGCCGGCAAAAGATTCTGCAAAAGAAATATGGTTGGTATATTTGTTGTCTTTCGGTTTCAATTGGGATTTATAAAGGGAGTATTTTTTTCCGTTATAAGTCACTGGTGTATGGCTTTTGAATTCAAGCTGTTCAATGGCTGCCGCCGCGGTAACGATCTTAAACAGGCTTGCCGCGGGAAAATCCGGGCAGGTGCAGACGTTGGAGTCGGCGCCGGTTCTGTCATGGCTTGCCATGGTGACAATTTTTCCGGTTTCCGGTTCCATGGCCACTATGGCAACGTGCTGTGCGTATCTTTTATCAATATTATTAATAAGTTGTTTTTGAAGCGGCTCAATGATGCTGGTTTTTATGCGGTAGTGCTGAACGCCGATGTGGATGTCAAATGCGGGGCGGGTGATTTCCGATAAAGAATGCCTGGCGAGGAAGCCTTGAATGGTGGTCTGGTCAAGGGGGCGAATCAGCGGATTCGACCCCGTGCCTGTTGAGGGAGAAGGGGGGGTTGGGCGGTCATATATCCAGAATACGCCTTTAAGGGCGGCAAGCAAAACAATGAGCAGCAGCAGATATGCCGGCAGCCTTTTGACGGCCTGTTTTTTGGCCGATTGCCGCCGCAGTTTAAGCTGGTAGGATTGCCAGGCAGACGATGATGCAAAGGTCCGAAATGTTATAGTGTTTGGTTTTGACCGGTAAATATTGGTTTTGCTGCGTCGGATCATCGGATATATAGACCTGTGCTGCGGAAACAGCGGGTAATTTTGCTTTCATTCCGGATTTGTTCGGAAAATGATGAAAACGCCGATACAGGATAATGCACAAATCGAGTGCCGGTATTCAAAAGGGGCACAGCCCCTCCCCCTTCAGTATCGCATACTGTAACCGCAAGCCGAATGCCTGTCAAACCGTTTTTTAGGCTTTGTCTCCGGAAAATTTCCCGGAGTAAAAGCGGCCGCCCGGCAGATTGTTTGTGCCGGGCGGCACCCGGCCGCCACTCGGCCGGTTTCCCTGCTTCCCCAAGGGCCCGGTTGGAGGCCGGGATGATGCCGGTAACCAGGGGGAGGCGGAGTGAAAGATGAAGAAAAATGGGATATCTGACATGACGGCAGGTTGACGGCATCTCCTTGAGTTGATAAAGTAACGGAACTCCGGGGATTCATTTCCGGTCGGGTTTAAGGAAAACAATCCACAACACATTGGGAGAATAGCTGCAGATGTGGCAGGAGGCGGGGACTATGAGGCGCAGCGGGATCGGGGTTCTGTTGATCGGCTGTCTTGTTCTTTTTTGGGGTTGCGGAGCCAGGTGGGAACGTACGCCGATTGTGGACAATGCGGAAATTTATGTCAGCCTGGAGCGCCGGGTGCATGGCGAGCAAGACGGGTCCCCGGTCGGCGGACGCTACGATCATCCCTTTGCTGCTGATGCGGACAGACTGGCACGTTTTTTCAGTGAATTGCGTTATAAGGAAGCCCCCCGGTTTTACGGGGAAGCACAGAATCTGCCGGTGTTTCAGCCGATTGAAATCAGACGCCTGGCACCGGCGCTGGCCGCGGCGCTGGCCAAAGCCAACCCGGATCAGCGGGTCCGGTTCGTCTCTTACAACAGAGGCGGGGGCCTGATTTTCAAGAAAATGAGACGAACCGGCGGCCTCTTTTTCATTGATTCGCAAAGCCGGCTCAATCTTGCCTTCGGCTATATCAACCATGAGATAATGGATGAGGAATTGCTGGGCGCCGGGGAAGACAAGCCGTTCACTGATCCCCTGAGCATGGAGGCTGCAGAACAAACCCTGATGGTTTCTTCCGACGCCGTGGATCATCGAACCCAAAATGGGGACAAAATGCCGTTGTGGCTCACAGCTGAAGCGGAACTGCTCTCAGGGGGCGGAAAACCGGCCTTCAGCAGGGGTGCTGCCGAAGACGAAAAGCCGGCCGGGGAGCCGGCTGCCGGGTCGCAACCTTCTGTTGCGGATGAACCGGCCGGTGAGGAGGCCTGGCAACGCCAGAGGGAGGCGGTCAAAAAGAAGCTGGAGTATTTCAAGGAACTCCATGAGGACGGGCTCATCACCACCGAAGAATATAAAGCCCGTAAAAAAGAGCAGCTCGATCGGATTCAATAATAAGCTCTGCAAACAGTCCGGTTTATATTACCTGGACGCAGGGAATCCGATCATTCCTGGATCATCAGGTTCAACGCGTCAATATACTCCGGGTTTTCATTGTCGATGACGGCAATGATGTGTTTGTACATCCGGTGTTTGTGCTCGGCGAAGATGCCGCGTTTTTTTTGGAAGAACGCGGCGAAGGCCAGGACCTCTGACATCAGGTGCTCAGCATTGTCGCAGGCTTTTTCAATGATGTGATGTTCCGCGAGTTCCGGAGCCGTGGCCCGCTTTCCGGTGAGTTTGAGCTCATTGAATTTGTATGTCGGGATGGCTTTTTCGATAAAGGCGTCCATGCCTGGCAAAAATGGAATGCCCAGGTCGACTTCAGGGAAACAGAAAAATCCCCGGTCTGACTTCATAAAACGAAAATCACAGGCACAGGCGATGATCGCGCCGTTTCCAAAGGCATGCCCGTTAATGGCGGCAATCGTCGGGACCGGCGCCAGAAGAAGCTTTTTAAAAACCGCGTCCATCCCATAGCAGAAATCCCGGATGCTCTGATAGGCCTTGGCATTGAACTGCTCTCCCAGCCACTGCACGTCGATACCGTTTGAGAAGAATTTTTCATCGGCACTGGTCAGTACAATGGCCTGGACGGTTTCATCGGCAATTGCCTCATCCAAAGCCGCATTCATTGCATTTGCAAATTCAAGGTTTTGAAGGTTCTGGCCATTGTTCATCCTGATCACGGCCACGCTTCCATTTTGTTCCCGGAAAACAATTGACATATGCACCTCCTTTTTTAGATAAGGGGAGAGTATGGCAGAAATTCATCTGTCATACAACCCAAAGGTGTTATATCCGCTTTCCCGCGTGAAGCGGCGGGGAGTCCAGCCTTTTGCCGAAACCATTTGCCGAAACCAAGGGAGGGAAGGATTGTCTGAGTTCCGGGCCGCTGCAATGGTTTTGGGGATTCTTGTTTTTTATCTATTTATTTTCGAACGTTTCCTGATCCGGGTGAAGTGTTACCGTATTGCGGTTCCAAATCTTCCGGCTGCATTTTCGGGATTTCGAATTGTTCATCTCTCCGATCTGCATTACGGCTTTCTGCAGCCTCTTTTCACCATTCGATATGTGATCTGGCGCGCCAACCGGATAAAGCGCGATATCATCGTGTGTACCGGCGATTATGTCCTTGAAAAGGGCGGTCATAAAAAAATGGACCGGGTCTGGCCGGTAATCGGAGAACTTCATGCCCCGGAAGGCGTCTATTCCGTTCTTGGCAACCATGATCACTGGGCGGATACCGAGAGATCCCTGGAATGGCTGGATAAGACAGGCCAGAATATCCGGGGCCGAACAGTTGTTTTTGAAAGAAACGGGGAAAGCATGCTCCTGTCGGGCGGGGGGGATTTCTGGGAGGATGCTTTCAGTCTGGACGATTTGTTTCCGGCAAATCCCCGGGCGGGGTGCCGGATCGTTCTGGCACATAATCCGGATAGTGCGGATACCCCGCGTGAAACCCGCATTGATTTGATGATATCCGGTCACACACACGGCGGGCAGTTTGTCCTGCCGTTTTATGGGCCGGTTTCCAACCCGGTGGTGAACAAGACCTACACCAGCGGTCTTAAACGATCAAAAACCGGGTTGCGGGTTTTCATCTCCAGGGGAATCGGCTGGGGCACATTTCCTGTCCGCTTGAACTGCTTCCCTGAGATTGCCGTCCTTGAGCTTTATCCGCTCACTTCCGGCACGGATTCATGAACGTCTGGCCGGGTCAATTCTGCAACTGAAATTTGGCATTAAGTTCATCAAGGCGAATTTTGATGTAATACCAGTTGCTCCGGGGTGTGCTAATCACTATCAGGCAAAAAGCCGTCTCGTTTGCGGATGCAATCGGCCGGATGAGAATGACATGGTTTTGAACATGCAGGTTCAGCATTGTGACCGGGGCCAGCTGGGCTGCTGCCGCTGTCTGCTGCGCCCCGGAAAAGATTTGATACAATTGAGGGGCGATGTTCATCGGATCCGTTGCCGGATCGAAAATCTCAGATGCCAGGCAGTTGCCCTTCAGGTCCATCAGCAGGGCCGCCTGCAATCCCTTGATATGTTTAATATCGCTGAGAAGCTGGTCCAGAATCGATTTGTAGCCCGCCTCAGGCACCGGTTCCATCCCGGCATTGCCATCCTCCTGGCTTTCCGGTTCCGGCCGTATCCATGTGGCGTCGGCGATATCCATCAGATTGGTTTTGACGCGCATCCGCGTCCGGTGCGGGGGCAGTTCAGAGAAGTGAACCGAGATGCGCTGCCATGCAGCGATCTCCCGGGCCGCGGCCTCGCCGTTCAAGTCTTTATAGTGCGCATCGAAGAGCGTTCCCCGCTTGAAATACAGATAACCGTTTTCCCCCTTTTTTGCCGTGACTTTCATGCGGCATGTGCGCTGCTGGATTTCCACAAGGGGCAGCAGGCTTTGCATGGTCATGCCCTGGATATTCTCCCCTTCATCACGCAGGTTCAGGGCGATAAAAATGGCGGATGCCAGCTTGCTGATTTCAAAGGGTTTTTCAAGGTGGTAGAGAAAAGACTGCTGGGCAAGGCGCTGCCTGAACCAGGGTTTGCCCTGGTCTGTCATCAGGATGCACGGGGTGTTGCCGTGTTTTTGCGTCATATGGGCCAGCAGATCCAGGGAGTCCAGCCCCCGGGTTTCGATATCCGCCACCAATACAGAGATGGGCTGGTGGGCCATCAGGGCAATCGCTTCAGCCCCGTCAGCGGCGGTTTCCACCTGAAACTGGCGTAACTTGTCAAGACCCTTTTTCAGGGTTTTCAGGAAATCAAGATCGCCGTCAACAATTAATACTTTATCCATTCTTCCTCAACGTTGCCGGGCTCGAGCAGGAAGGTGGGAGCATGCTGGTGACCCGGCATACGGATACCGGGGGTCACAAGACACCCCCTCCGGTGCCCGGCGCTTTCTGGCGCCGGTATCCGCACAGGGAGAACATCTCTTTGATTTCCTGCATGGAAAAGGCACTTTAATGTTTCCGGGCTTTCAGTGCTTCGATAATTCTGGGCATGGCCAGCCCTGCCTTCATCGGTATGTAAGCATCTGAAATCCGCTCAAACGGATTTTCGTTCGGGTTGACAACAATCACGCGAGCACCGGCCTCCTTGGCCTCAAACGGAAGATAGGCAGCCGGGTACACCACTCCGGAGGTGCCTATGGCAAGCATAACATCCGATTTTTTTGCCGCTTCGAATGCCCTGGGAATATCCTTGACCATTTCCCCGAACATGACCACATCCGGGCGCATCATGAATCCGCATGCCGTGCATTTTGGCATGACCGTCATCATGGAGGAGAGGCTGTATTCCTCGAGCGCCTCGATTTTTGCCCTGGTCTCGGCAATCAGCCGCCGCCTGTCCATGGTCGCCAATTGGCTGCAGGAGAGGCAGCTGAGGCGAAACGCGTTGCCATGGACCTCGATGACATCGCAGTTGCCCGCCTCCTGGTGGAGGTTGTCAATGTTCTGAGTGATAACCGTTTTAAGAATCCCCATTTTTTCAAGCTCGGCAAGGGCAAGGTGAGCGGGATTGGGATCTGCCTGTGCCAATGTTTCCAGCAGTTCGATAAAAAAGGGAATGAGTTTGCCCGCATTATTGCTCAATGTTTCAATCAAGCCCGATGATGTGCCGACTTCCGCTGGATTTAATTTGTCCCAGACCCCGCCCGGATCCCGGAAGGTGGCAATCCCGCTTTCAGCGGATATCCCGGCGCCGCAGGAAGCCGAGGCATTCCGGGAGTCGGCAAGTATTTCGGCTGCTTTCTGAATTTCCCGCTCAGTGCTCATAGGATATGCACCCCCTTCTGTCTGGTGGCTGGGTCGTTCCGCATATTACTCGATGAAACTTAAAAAAATTATCATTTTTCAGTTGATGTTTCAATATCTGCTGACATAGCTCCCTGAGAAATTTTCCGGTTTAAGAAAAGTGCCCGAATTTTAGGCTTTTTTCTCTGCCGGGCGGAAAATTATGTCAGGGCTTGCTTTTCTCAGGATGACCTCCCGGTGGATGACGCATTCGGTGGCATTTTTTAAATCCGGCAGATCAAACATGATATCGAGCATGCAGGCCTCCAGAATGGCGCGAAGTCCTCTGGCCCCGGATTTTCGCTTTATCGCCTCGGCTGCAAGCGTGGACAGGGCGTCATCCGTAAACGAGAGGCTGACGCCTTCAAGGGCGAAGAGTTTCTGGTATTGCCGGGTCAATGCGTCCCTGGGCTCTTTGAGGATTCGAATCAGGGCTTCTGCGTTCAATTCATGAAGCGGGGCGATAATCGGGAGGCGGCCAATGAATTCGGGGATGAATCCAAATTTCAGGAAATCTTCGGGCTGTGCCAGGGACAGCACCGAAACCGGGGAATGTTCATCCCTTCCGGCGGGCCTGGCTCCAAAGCCTATGGTTTTCGAGCCCAGGCGGTTTTTAATGATTTTTTCCAAGCCGCTGAAAGTCCCGCCGCAGATAAAAAGAACACTGCTTGTGTCCATGCTGAGAAATTCCTGCTGGGGATGCCTTCTGCCGCCTTTTGGCGCCAAATTCAGCCGCGTGCCCTCGAGCATTTTTAACAGACCCTGCTGGACGCCTTCCCCGGACACGTCGCGGCCGGAATGCGAGTCCGTCCGGCGAGCTATCTTATCGATTTCATCGATGTAGACAATGCCCTGTTTTGCCTGCTCCATGTCGTAGTCGGCATTTTGTAACAGGTAGGTGATGATGTTTTCGATATCCTCACCCACATAGCCGGCTTCCGTTAACGTTGTGGCATCGGCTATCGTGAACGGGACCTGGAGTTGTTTGGCCAGTGACCGGGCCAGAAGGGTTTTGCCGGTGCCGGTGGGGCCGAGCAGCAGAATGTTGCTTTTCTCAATCAAACGGGTTTTGGCATCGATGCCGGCGGCCAGGCGTTTATAGTGATTGTAAACGGCAACAGATAAAATTTTTTTTGCCCTGTCCTGCCCGATGACATAGGCATCCAGTTTATTCCGGATTTCGGCGGGCCGGGCAATGCTGTCAAGGATGTCCCGATCCTCGTTGAGCTTTTTCTCAACGATAGTTTTGCAGGTACGGATGCATTCATCGCAGATATATACCGAGGGGCCGGCTATCATTTTATTGACCCCTGACTGGGGTTTTCCGCAAAAGGAGCAGACCAGATGCTGAAAATCGGATTTACGCGGCATTCACCCCCCCTCCCACCAGTAATGAAACAACTGCCGGTTTAAACCATACGGGAATATCCCGCTATGGAACTAAACAGTTTTTTTATGACCCCTGTCAATGCTTTTTTCTTGCAGGCGGCGCCATGAATTCCGGGCCTGCCGGATTGATGACGGTTTGTTTCAGGATATCGTCAATTTCCCGGAAGTCATCGGCTCCCAGCTGCCACCCGAACATGCCGGGCAGCGGGTCCATGTCATCGGGCCGCCGCCCGCCCCAGAGGGCGACGCTTACGCCTTTGTCCAGGATGAAACGAATTGCCAGGTGGATCACATCCCTGTCGTGTCTCTCGCGGGCAAAAGCCTGAAGTTTATTGACCGCCTCCAGGTATTGATCATAGCGGGGTTGTTTGAACTTGGGGTCCGCGTTCCTCAAATCATCGCCCGGAAATTGGCGGTCCCGTTTCATTTTTCCGCTTAAAAGGCCGCGGCAGAGAGCGCCGTAGGTAAGGGTGGCAATTTCATGGGACTGGCAATAGGGCAGAACGTCGGCTTCAATTTTACGTTCAAAGATATTGAAGGGCGGCTGACAGACGCCAAGCTTGGCGCCCTTTTGAAATTCCGCCATCTGTTCCGGGGAATAGTTGCTGACCCCGGCCACCTTAATTTTCCCCTCGGTTTGCAAGCGAGCCAGGGTTTCCGCGGTTTCGGAGAAGTCCACGGCCGGGTCGGGCCAGTGCACCTGGTAAATATCAATGACATCTGTCCTCAGGCGCTTGAGGCTGTCCTCAATTTCCCGCCGGATCTGTTCCGGGCTCGAGTTGCGCCAGACCGCGTTTTTTTTATCGTTCCACTCCAGACCGACCTTGGTGGCAAGAATCACTTCATCCCTCCTGCCGTATTCTTTCAAGGCCTTGCCGACAATTTCCTCGGAGGTTCCAAAACCGTAAACCGGGGCGGTGTCAATGATATTGATGCCTTTGTCCAGAGCGGCATGAATCGTCCGGATGGAGGCGGCCTCATCGGTTCCGCCCCACATCCAGCCTCCTATTGCCCAGGTGCCCAGGGCGATGCGGGTGGCTTCCATGTCCAGTCCGGGTATTCGGGTGTATTCCATTGCTTGCTCCTCCTGTGTCTTAAGGTATAATTGAAGGTTTTATTATACCTATAAGCATGATGTAAGGGCCGTCAAAATCAGAGGCAATGGCAAAGGCATGGGAAAACTGCCGGGTAAAGGCGCTATTTAAGCGGTGTGCCGGCAGGAACCGCTTTCTCCACAGTCGCCACCGTAGATTCCCCGCCGGTTACGGCGGCAAGCAGCATGCCCCGGGATTCGATGCCCTTTAAACGGGCGGGCTTCAAGTTGGCGACCAGGACAACCTGCTTGCCGGTTATCGCCTCCGGTGTGTAGCTCTGGGCAATGCCCGCCACAACGGTTCGTTTTTCATCGCCCAGATCAACGGTAAGTTTTAAGAGCCTGTCGGTCTTGGGGACCTTCTCGGCCGCCAATACAGTGGCGATCCGCAGATCAAGCCGGGCCACCTCGTCGATGGAGATTTCCGGTTTCGTATCCGGCGGGGCGGCATCCTTTTCCTGTGCTGACTCCGCTGGGCGGGTTTTCGGAGATTCAATCCGCGGGAAAAGCGAGATTGCCTTGGGAAGGCGGATGCCGGGGCTCAGCACCGGCCATTGCCGAATGGCCTCAATGGGGAGATACGTGATTGTTCGGCGGTCATAACCCAGGTGTGCCAACATGGTCTGAGCTGTCTCCGGCATCACCGGATACAGGAGCCCGGCAATAACGCGAAGGCCTTCCAGCAGGTTATAGATAACCGCTTCAAGCCGGTTTTTCTCGGCCGGCTGCTTGGCCAGCTCCCAGGGGGCCGCAGTGTCAATGAACTTGTTCATCCGGCTGATAAATTCCCAAACAGCGCCTATTGCCTTGTGGCATTCGAAGTTGTCCATGGCCTCCTGGTAGGCATCGATGGTCATTCGAGCGGGTTCCGGAAGTTCCTCGCGCAGAAGGGCCTGTTGGTCCGGGTCCACTTCCGGCACCAGGCCCTTGAAATATTTATGGAACATTCCCAGTACGCGGGAGAAAAGGTTGCCCAGATCATTGGCCAGGTCAGAGTTGATGCGTTGAATCAAGGCTTCTTCCGAAAAGCCGGCATCCAGCCCGAATACCATGTCGCGCATCAGGAAAAAGCGTATGGCATCGGTCCCGTAAGTTTCCTGCAGGTAATGGGGATCAATGGCATTGCCCAGGCTTTTTGACATTTTGCTCTCAGCCACGTTCCAGTAACCATGAACGTAAAGGTGCCTGTAGATATCGATGCCCGCCGCTTTGAGCATGGTCGGCCAGTAAATGCCATGGGGTTTCAGGATATCCTTGGCCACGATATGTGTGGCGGCGGGCCAGAACTTTTTAAATTTTTCATCATCCGGGTACCCGAGCGCGGAAACATAGTTGATCAGGGCATCAAACCAGACATAAGTCACGTAATCGGAATCAAAGGGCAGGGTGATACCCCAGGTCAAGCGGGATTTAGGGCGAGAGATGCACAGATCCTCAAGGGGTTCGCGCAGAAACGAGAGCACTTCGTTTCGGTATCGTTCCGGCTGAATCATCTCCGGGTGTTCTTCCAGGTGTTGTTTCAGCCATTCCTGATACCGGCTCATGCGGAAAAAATAATTGGACTCCCGGATTCGTTCGGGTCTGGTCTCGTGGTCCGGGCATTTGCCCTCCACCAGTTCCCGGCTCTGGTAGAAGCGTTCGCAGCCGTAGCAGTACAGTCCCTCGTATTCACTGTAATAAATGTCGCCGGCATCATAGATCTTCTGCAGGATCTGCTCCACCACCGCTATGTGGTCGGCATTCGTGGTGCGGATGAAACAGTCATAACTGATATTGTATTTGGGCCAGAGTTCCTTGAACAACCGGCTGATCTGCTCCGCATAATCGGCCGGTTCCAGGCCCTGCGCGGCTGCGGCTTTAACAATTTTATCCCCGTGCTCGTCCGTGCCGGTTAAAAAAAAAGTCTCCTGCTCCTTCAGACGGTGGTAGCGCCGGGCCACATCCGCGGCAATCGTCGTATAGGTATGGCCAAGATGAGGCCGGGCATTTACATAGTAGATGGGGGTGGTAACATAAAAAGGCGTTGTCATTTGCTGCTGGGTTCCTCTCCATTGGCGGTGTCATTATTGTTTTTCACCGGCCGGCCTTGCCGGTAGTAGATTTCGTTCTCAAAGGTCAGGCAGCACATCAGGCGGCCGCAGACACCGGAGATTTTCGTGGGGTTCAATGACAATCCCTGGCGCTTGGCCATTTTAATGGATACCGGCTCAAATTTCGTCATAAAGGCGCTGCAGCACAGTTCCCGGCCGCATCGGCCGATTCCGCCGCACATTTTGGCCTGGTTGCGTATGCCAACCTGCCGCATTTCAATTTTGGTACGAAACTCTTTGACCAGCATCTTGACCAGCCGGCGAAAATCCACCCGCCCGTCAGCGGTAAAATAAAAGGTGAGTTTACTGGTGTCAAAGTTGCTCTCAATCGTGAACAGGTTCATTTCCAGACCGAGTTCGGCAATGCACTGCTTGCAGTATTCAAAGGCCTGGTTTTCAAGCTCCCGATTTTGGGCAACTTGTTTCAAATCATTTTCTGTGGCGGGTCGGTAGACTTTTTTCAGCGCTTCGCCGTTGCCGGACGCCCCCTTTTCCATGGGAGCCACCGCCACCCGGCCGAAGCAAAGTCCGTTTTCCGTTTCCACAATTACCGCATCGCCCGTGTTCAACACATAAGCGCCGCACTTGAAATTATATATTTTCCCGGCTGATTTAAACCGAATGCCAATTATTTTCTCCATCTGTCCTGTTTCCCTTATTTGAAAGCTCGATGACCAGTTGGTCAATGGCCAGTCGGGCATTGGCGTTTGCTTCAATATGGTTTGCGGTTGTCTCAATGGCCTGCATGAGGATCAGCAGGCGGGTTAAGGAAATTTTTCCTGACTGCTCGGCTATTTGGTCCGAAATGTCCGCGTTGATAATGCCCTCGGGCCGATACGGATAGACAGCAAGATCGCGGTACCAGGATTTCATGATCTCCAAAGCGGATTGGAGGCGGCCCGTGTCCCCGACCAAAGCTTCGGCAAAAGCCAGGTGGTAATTGAGGCCCTGCCGGTCAAGTCCGGAAATCGTTTGAATAATCCAATTGCGATGAGAGAGCCAGCCTTTTTCTGTCATTGCGGCGGCCCGTGAAAGACTCCCCCCTGCCATTTTTGCGATAACCGCGGCATCTGCGGCGGGAATTCCAAAATTGCGCAGAAGGTGGTTTTGTATGCTCTGCACTGAAACCGGGTTGAAACGGATGTGCCGGCACCTGGATACGATGGTCGGGAGTAATTCCGAACTCTGCCCGGCCAGAAGAATGAATATTGTTTTCTCCGGCGGTTCCTCAAGGATTTTGAGAAGTGTGTTGCCGGCTTCCGGGTTAAGGGTGTGGGCCTTTTCAATGATGGCCAGCCGAACCTTTGCCTCATAGGGTTTCAGCGCCAGCCGCTGACACAGCATCCGGATTTGATCGACCTTGATATAGCTGCCTGCCGGAGAGATCCAGTGTATATCCGGATGGTTTTCAGACAGAATTTTTTTGCAGGATCGGCATCGGCCGCATGGAGCGGGCAGGGCGGGGCCGTCTTCAGGGGCTTGCCGGCCAGGTTTTGCCTGATCCCCCGGTTTGCGTTCCAGGCAGTTGCAAAGCATCGCAAAAATCCGGCCAGCCGTCTTTTTACCGACCCCTTCGGGGCCGGTAAAAAGATATGCATTGGGAAAATTGCCGCTTTGCACCGCTGCTGCCAGCAATCGCGCCGGCCGATCCTGGTCCGGCAGGGCATCGAATCCAGGTATCAATACTACCGCCGGCTACTTAAAGATTCTTGTTGACACGTTCCCGGAGTTCCTTGCCGCACTTGAAAAACGGCAATTTTTTCGGCTGGATCTGGACTTTTTCCCCTGTTTTGGGGTTTCGTCCGACATAGCTTTTATACTCCTTGACAAAAAAACTGCACAATCCCCGGATTTCAATCCGCTCCCCTTCAATCAAAGCATCCGCCATGGAATCAAAAAAGATTTGAACCACTTTCGCCGCTTCAGATTTGGAAATATCCGATTCCTTCTTGAGAGCGGAAATCAGCTCGAGTTTATTCATCTGGCCTCCTGTTTGTTTTGCCTTCCTATGGTCCTCAATTAATTGAAGTATAGCCAAAAATTTTTTGAAGTCAAGCAGTTATGAATAAAAATACCGGCAACCGGCTTTTAAATCGACAACCCGTAATAAATACAGGTATTCTTCCGTTGGCGTCAAGAATCATTTCCCCATCCGGGCAATTTATTCCGTAGCTGGCCATATAGTAACTGGCCTTATAACGGAAAGAACGCTCAATTCGGGTTTAAATCCGGTCGCCGATCTGGCCGAGCCCATGCAGCCGCACCATTCCGGAAAGGCGCTGGTCCGTTTCATCGTCGGCATAACTAATCGCCACGGACCAGCACTGGGATTCGTAGAGGCATTCCAGCTTTTTTTCAATATCGGTCCCGTCGTCCAGGTTCCTTTCGTATTCAGCGGCAAGCCGGATTTGAGGGGTTACGGGAAAGCTCACGCCAAGGTTGATGGATTGACGAAGGTCTTTAAAATAGCGGTATTCGATTTTCATCCGGTCCCCCCGTTTGCTGTAGAGGCGCCCGGAAAAAAGATGAGAGCGCAGGGTCTCGTCTTGATGGCTCCACTGGGCCTCGGCATGAACGGACAGCAGATTGCGCGGGGTGAGATCAAGCTCCGCATAGAGCGGCTCCCACGGTTTGGTTTCGGGTTCTTTCCAATGGTTGAAGTTATAGGACTGCTCCAGCAGGAAACGAAAAAACCGGTTATAACGGGCATCTGAAGCCTCCGGTGATCTCCCGGCCGGGGCGTCCCCCTGGGTCCGGAAGTACTTCCCGGTCAGCAGGTTGGTGAGGGACAGGCTCAGTCGATTGGCATCCTCGAGCCGATCAATGGCATCAAAATCCGGGTAATCGGATTGATCGTGATCCGGTACATACGCGTAGCGGAGTTCGGGGATCAGGGTATGCCGGATCGCCTCGGACCCGGAAGAAGCCGTGTTGTAGACCCGGAAGAGATCGGTGGAGAGCGCCGCACTGAAATCGTAGAACTGCCGATGCCGCTGCTCGTCGCTGGAGGTTCCGGACCCCGGCTGCCCCTTGGGGGAATCAAGCAGCCATGAGGTCTGCCGGATGCCCGCGGCCGGTTCAAATGATAACCAGGGGCCTATCTGCAAGGGCAGAAAGAACCGCGGATGAATGTCCAGGCGCTGGCCGGATAATCCGTCTTCCCGATAGAAATGAGTGTATTCGGAGGCGGCCTGAAAAAAAAAGGGGGAACCCGGAATCGGTTGCTTCAAGGCGTCAAGGGTCATTGTCGGCAGCTGTTGCAGGGTGTCATCGCGGGCATCGCGGCGCCGCACGATGACGTCGTCATACCACCGGATGCCGGAGTTAAAGCTGTAACGGGGCCACAACCTGGAAATATTCAGGCGGTTTTCGCGTATCGGATCATTCTCGTCATCCAGGTCCCGGCTGAATTCATCCTCAAAATATGCGTTGCTGTGGTTAAAGCCGGTCAAGCCGCTTTCAAATTCCCGAAGATAATCCTGGTCGCTTACAATGTCCAGGTCCAACTTGGCCTTCATAGCCCAGGGCAGGTTTTGATCGGCTTTCATCCGGAACCAGTAACGGTCTGAATTGGGGCGCAGATTGGCGTCATCCCCATACCCCCATTGCCTGTTGGCCGGCCGCCCGTCATCAACCTGCCGGTCCTGCATGCCGTCAAACATCAGGGTGGCCTTGGATTCCGGGCCCAATGCGTAGCGAAATTCCAACCCGCCTTTTTCCCCCCGATGCTGGATGTGATGGTAATAGAGCGTGGCATCCAAACTGCGGTGAATGGCCCAGAAATATGGCTGGATCCATTCGATGCCGTTTCTCTCGGAGTAGCCGGCCTCCGGTGCCAGCAGCCCGGTTTGCCGATCGCGCTTGACAGGAAAAACAAAATAGGGGAGGTAGAAGACCGGGGTTTTTTTTACCCATAACGCGGCATGGGTAACCGAGCCATAACCTCCGACATTGACGGAGAGATCCCGGCCGGTGACCTGCCAGTCCGGGGTGCTGCCGTCGCATGTGGTAAAACTGCCCCGATGGATCGCATAAGCGGAGACCCCCGTTTTCTCGATTTTTTCTCCGCGGATATAGAAATTCTTTTTTTCGAAAAAGGCTGTTCCATCAAATACGGTGCCGGTGCGGGAATCAAGGTCAAAGGTCATCTTGCTGCCGCTCAAAACGTCCCCTCCCGTTTTCAGCGTTACATCGCCTTCCGCCAAAGCTTCCATGGTTTTCCGGTTGACTTTTACGGAATCGGCCGTAAGCCTTGTCCCTTCCCTTCTGATTAACACGCGGCCCCGGGCCCGGTACAGCTCTGCCGCCTCCATGTAGGTCAACTGATCGGCCTCAATATGCCATGCCGCGGCAGCGTTTCCGGCCTCATTGGAGGACAGCTCCAGGGCAGGGGTTCTCGTTGCCAAAACCCCGAGGACCATGAGGCCGATAAAAAATGCCAGCAGGGCGCTCTGCGATATGGGAATACGGACGCTTTGCATAAACGAATAAAAACCTGTCCCCCGCGGGAACTGCCACGGATTGAATAATGCCTTGATGATCAGGCAATTTTTCAGTATAAACCGGATGGCAGTTGAAAATAAAGGCAATATATCTGCTTTGGGTATGAGTTTACAATACCCTCTGGCCGGGCAACTCATTTGGCGGTTGCTTTTTTGGGCTTTTACCATAAAGGCGGCTGAAAAGAAAAAGATCTTTTTCCGCATTTCCGTACAGACTCGGCGCAGACGCGGCCAGGGGCGCGATCCCCGGCAGCCACAACATCCGGCAATCGAAATTGACTCCTCGCAAAAGGCGGTCCTGATGAAAAAGCACTTTGTCTCTTCTTTGAAGCCCGGGGAAGCGGTTGATGATGATTTCGTCCTGGCGGAAAAAAACGTGGCGCAAAAAAAGGCCGGCGGCAATTACATGACGGTGGTTTTATCCGATAAAACCGGTTCCGTAAAAGGCGTTATCTGGGATAACATTGAAACCTATCGCGATGAACCGGCTCCGGGAGCGTTTGTTCATGTGGCGGGAAGTGTCTCCGAATTCCGCGGATCATTGCAGGTCGTGGTGAAATCAATTGAAACACGGTCAGCCGGGGAAGTGAGCCCCACCGATTTCATGCCGGCAACCCGCCGGGACCCGGAAGCCATGTTTGAGAAATTGAAACAAACCAGCCTCACAATGAGCAACGGGAACTTGAAAAACCTGCTACAGGCGTTCTGGCAGGATGAATCATTTGTCGAACAATTCAAAAAGGCGCCGGCCGCAAAACACATGCACCACGCCTATCTCGGCGGCCTGCTCGAACATACGCTTTCCCTGGCCATTCTCGTTGACCGGGTGGCGGAACATTACAGCGGCATTGACAGGGATTTGCTTTTGACCGGAGCCATCCTTCATGATATCGGCAAGGTCAAAGAGTTCGTGTATGATCGTCGGATCGAGTATTCAGACGAGGGCCGATTGGTGAGCCACATTGTCATCGGGGTGGAGATGCTTCAGGAAAAAATCAGGACCCTGGAGCAGTTTCCGGAGAATACCGCCATGCGGATCAAGCACATGCTCGTCAGTCATCACGGCAGCCGGGAATACGGCTCCCCGGAGCCCCCGAAGACGCTTGAAGCGGTTATGTTGAATTATCTGGACGAGATTGATTCAAAAATTAACGGCATTCGGGAATTCATGCTTAATCAGGACACAAACACCGACTGGACAGCCTTTCACCGGCCTCTGGATCGCTTTTTCTATAAAGGGCCCCCGATTCACCCTTCGGAGGCGGCGGACGAATAATTTTATGCTGATAACGTTTGAGGGTATCGAAGGCTCCGGAAAAAGCACGCAGATCCGCTATGTGGCCGACTATCTGCAAGCTTGCGGGCGTGCCTTCGTCATCACCAAGGAGCCCGGCGGAACCGACATCGGCGCCCAAATCCGGACCATCCTTTTGGACCCCGCCAACACGGCTCTGGATCCGGTTGCGGAGTTGTTGTTGTACGCGGCGGATCGCAGGCAGCACATCCAGGAATTCATCCGTCCCGCCCTGAAAGCCGGGAAAATCGTTGTCTGTGACCGCTTTCACGATTCGACCATTGCCTACCAGGGGTTTTCCCGGGCCCTGGAAATGGAGCTGATTCATAACCTGAACCGCTGGGTGCTGGGCGATATTAAACCGGACATGACCTTTCTCCTGGATTTGGAGCCGGCAGTCGGTTTGGAGCGTGCCTGGCGGGAGGTTTCCCGCGGCGGACGGACGCAGGGGGAGACCCGGTTTGAAAACGAGGCCCTTGTTTTTCATCAGAACGTACGGCAGGGCTACCTGGAACTGGCCCGGCAGGAACCGGGGCGCTTTGTGGTTGTGGATGCGGCCGTTGATGAAAATTCGGTGGGCGCCGCCATCGTTGAAGCACTGGCAGAAAAATTGGACCTGGCTGTGTAAACCACACAGCGATTCCCCTTTTTGCCGCCTGATCCGGCAGGGGACAGACAAGAGGCGATTGAATGGGCAAAACCATACTGGACGCGATTGGCAATACCCCGCTGGTTGAGATTCGACGGTTGAATCCGAATCCCAGGGTGCGCATATTGGCTAAAATAGAGTACCTGAATCCGGGCGGGTCGATAAAGGACCGGCCGGCATTGGCAATGGTACTTGCCGGTGAACAATCCGGCGAACTGACCCCGGAAAAAACCGTGATTGAAGCGACCAGCGGCAATACGGGGATCGGCCTGGCGATGGTCTGCGCCGTGAAAGGATATCGACTGGTATTGACCATGCCGGAATCCGCCAGCATTGAACGGCGAAAAATCCTCAATGCCAGGGGGGCGGAAATTCTTCTGACGCCCGGCCATCTTGGCAGCGACGGGGCGATCGAAGAGGCTTATCGCCTGGCACGGGAGTATCCGGACAGGTATTTCATGACGGACCAGTACAACAATGAGGCCAACTGGCAGGCGCATTACAGGGGAACGGCCGAAGAGATCCTCCGGCAGACCGGCGGGGAGCTTGCCTGTTTTGTTGCCACCATGGGCACCACCGGCACCGTTATGGGTGTTGCCCGGCGGCTCAGGGAGCATGATCCGGCCATTCGCATTGTCGGGGTGGAGCCGTATTTCGGACACAAGCTGCAGGGGTTGAAAAACCTGAAGGAATCTTACCGGCCGGAGATTTACGGGAAGAAGTGGCTGGATGAAAAAACCAACATCGAGGACGAGGCCGCCTTTGAAATGACCCGGCGGCTGGGAAGCGAAGAGGGCTTGTTTGTCGGTATGAGCAGCGGCGCGGCAATGGCTGTTGCCGCCCGGGAGGCGGCGGTCATGTCGGAAGGCACCATTGTCGTCATGTTTCCGGACAGCGGCGAGCGGTATTTGAGCACCCCGGTTTTCGATGTTAAAAAAAAGGATGATATCCGGCTGTTCAATACCATGAACCGTCAGGTCGAGCCGTTTGAGCCTCTAAAAGCCGGCCGGGTATCCATCTACTCCTGTGGTCCCACTGCGGATTCACGTATGACAATCGATAAAGCCCGCCGCTATGTGTTCGCGGACATCCTCTGCCGCTATCTCGCTTTTCGGGGCTATGATGTCACGCATATCATGAACATCACCGATTACGATGACAAGACCATCCAGGGCTCTGAGGCCGCCGGCGAGGACCTCAAGGAATTTACGGGCCGATACATCGAACTTTTTAAAAAAGATCTGGAGGCGCTCCAGATAAAACCGGCCGACCACTATCCCAAGGCCTCCGAGCATGTCAATGAGATGGTTGAATTGACCCGCGATCTTGTGGATATCGGGGCGGCTTACGAAAAAATGCGATGCGTTTATTTCAACATCGGGGCCCTGGCGGATTACGGCCGGCTCTCCGGCATCGACCTGGATAAGATCAGGCTTGGCGCCACAGTGGATCTGGAGGATTATGAAAAAAACAACCCGAAGGATTTCACCCTGTTAAAGCGGGTTCGCCTGTCTGATTTGAAACGCGGCCTTTATGTCAAAACCAAATGGGGCAACGTCCGGCCTTCGTGGCATATACAATGCGCCGCCATGTCTATGAAATATCTTGGTGAAACCTTTGATATCCATACCAGCAGCCGGGATCTGCTGTTTCCACATCATGAAAATGAGATGGCCATCGCCCGGGTGTTGACCGGAAAACCGCTGGCCAAGTACTGGCTTCATTGCGAGCGGGTCGCGCCTGCAGAAACCGGAGCGGACGGCGAAAAAAAAGAACTGCCCGCCATCGCCCTGCTTCTGGAGGAAGGCTACAGCGCGCGTGAAATTCGTTTCTGGCTTCTTTCCGGGCATTACCGCAAGCCCCTGAGTTTTGACAGGGACCGGCTGAACCAGGCCAGAAAGTCCCTGGACCGTCTGGACGCCTGTGTTCAGGCGCTTTTAAATGTCCGGGAGGGCGAGCCTTATCCGGATGTTGATCAACTGGTCTATGACATCAGGCAGGGCTTTGTTCATGCAATGGATGACGACCTGAATCTGCCGCATTCCCTGGCGGCCATCTTTAAAGCCATCCGCAAGATCAACCGCCTTCTGGACAATCAACAATTGAGCCGGGAGGATGCCGGCAAAATCATTGCCGGTTTTAAAAGCATTGATGAGGTGTTAAAAATATTTTCGTTTCATTCCCCGCCGCCTGATCCGGAGGTGCAGAAACTCATCGAGCGCCGCCAACAGGCCCGCAATCAGGGGGACTTCGCCACGGCCGACCGGATTCGGGAGCAATTACAGCAAAAAGGGGTCGAAGTTCATGATCAAAAAGTTAAAAAGGAGTGAATAAGCAGATGAAACCGGCGTATATGCCTTTTTCCGTCATAACCGGCGAGACAATCAAACGCATCAGCACCCTTGGGCGCCCTTTTATCCTGCTGCAACCGGTCTCCGGCGATGCGCCGGATGTGGTTAAAAAGGCCGAGGCGGCAGGCGATATCGAGGTGTGTGCGCCGGTTCAGGGCGATGAAGCCATGATCCGGGAGGCAGTCAACAAGTTCAATGTCTGGGGAGCCGCCCACCAGGGCCACATGGATGCATTCAAGGCCATGAGCGGGGAGGGAGACCACGATGAAGCCTTTGCCGCAGAGATCCGCTCAGACATTCTGCGGGGGGAACCCCGCCGCGATCCCTCCGACCCGATGGCTGCCGCCCGGCTTTTCCTGGCGCTCGCCCGGGAATTTGACATGCAGCAGATGGATCTGCAGAAGGAGCTTGAATCCTCTGAATTCAAACAGAAGAAAATGTTTTCGGAATTGAAGGGTGAAGAGGCCGCCACCCTGCCGCGGGCGGATCGATACATGCCGGAAGACCCGGGCCATTACCTTACCGCCAAACGGATCCTGTCATGGCTCCGCCTGCTGTCGGCCCAGAGTGATCCTCCAAGGGTCTGGGTTACTGACAGCCGTGCCGTATATGAGTATATGCGGGAACACGTCCCGCAGGCCAAACAGATACGGTCCCTGATTCCGCTGCCGGGCGATGCTTCGGCCAGGGATGCGCTTCAAGCTTACTGTACGGAAATTGTTGAATCCCGGGAGCCGGAGGGCGTCCCTTTCCCGGAAACACTGGCTGCCGGGATTACAGACAGGCAGGCGGCGGTAAGCATTCTCTCCCTGCCGTTTGCAGAGCCCGAAGCGCTGCTTGAATGTCTGCTTTCCGGCAAGCCCCCGGGTTCCGGGCCTGAAGGGCAGACGATCCTTTTTCTGTTCGAGGGGAAGGGCTGAATACGCCAACCGACCAACGGAGCACTGAGCGGAAGCGCCGGTTGGAAAAAAGCTTCGTCTTCCTTTTTACCCCGCGTTTGTATCAATTTTTTTTCCGGATAAAAAAACAGGAACAGGGCTTGACTCCTTTCATCAATTGATATATTAAATTTTTCTTCATCTTGAGTTGGGATGTAATGCTAGGGAGATAAAAACTGTAGCAAATCAGACGATTGAGGAAAGGAGTATTTAAAATGGCGTTTAACCCGATTGTAGATCCGGAAAAATGCGAAGGCTGCGAAGAGTGTGTGGATGTCTGCCCGGTGGAAGTTTTTGAAATCCAGGACGGCAAATCCGTTCCCGTGAATGCCGAGGAGTGCCTCGGTTGCGAATCCTGCATTGAAGTCTGTGAGCCGGGCGCAATTACGATTGAGGAAACCTGATTTTCAATTCCTTCTCAGCTTCCCCGGCGAACCGGCAGCTTTTGCTTTCGGTTCAGAACCCCGGGGGAGCTGATGGCCTTCCTTCAAAAACTGCCGGCGTTTTTATGAAACAGCTTTCTTCTGCCACATTCGTACAGCTCCTTGCGATGTTAACTATTGATGCCTTCCATTTGCCTCTGTCGGCTAATCTTCAGGATTTTTGTCCTTATGCGCCATCCCGGCTTTTTTTGTTTAAACTCGCTTATCGGCCCCATTGGCCTTCGATATGAAGCGGCTCCATTCCGGCTGCAATCTGTAGACTTAACCCCGAAAGTTGAAATGGCGGTCCCTGAGGTCGACCGCGGGAGTCCTCCCGAGGAACTGGAGGGCATATGTCGTCTGCTTCTGGCATATTTTCAGCGCGTCCCGATTACACCCCCCTGGCATCTGCTTGCAATAGACCAGTTGACGTCCCTTGAGCAGAAAGTGCTTTACGAAACCGCTCAAATTTCCTACGGAACCCGGAAAACCTATAAGTATATTGCCGGCGCCATTGGCCGGCCGGGGGCTTGCCGTTTCGTGGGTTCCGCCCTGGGGAAAAATCCCTTTCCCCTGATCATCCCATGCCACCGGGTTGTCCGCAGTGACGGCCGAATCGGCCATTTCCGTTCAGGCCCGACACTGAAAAAGTGGCTGCTGACGTTCGAGGCCGGGAAGAATTTTGTTTAAGCCGGGAAGAATTTTGTTTAAGCCGGATATCTTTTGTTTAAGCCGGATATCTTTGCTTGCATCAACGAATTTAGAATGCTAAGGATTAGCATATGAAACAGTATGTTATTGATGAATTGAAACCGGATGAGCATGAAAGGCTCCAGGGCCGCCTCAATGCCTGCTGCGGGCCGGCTGAGCTGGAAGGCGTTTACTGGCTATCCCTGGACGCGTCGCTGTATACAGAAACCCAGGCTGCCCACCGGGACTGCCAGCCCTTTTATGCCGCTATCCGGTTAAGGCCGAAAAGTATCGCCATAGAATTTCTAATCCGAACCCGAAACCGAATCCGCTGTGATTGTATGGCCTATGCCACGGCCGAGCAAAAGGCCTGGCTCATTCAAAGCCTGGATGATATGCTCGGGCAATCGGGGATAGCTGTTTAAAACATGCGATTGGATGCCGGGGCAACGGGTGAGTCCGATCATAGAAGAAAAGTGGTTGAAAGCAGATGGACACGAGCTTGAAGATTGTAGCCCTTGGCGGACTCGGGGAAATCGGGATGAACATGATGGTCTTTGAGTCACAGGACACGTTTGTGGTTGTGGACGCGGGCCTGATGTTCCCTGAAGATTACATGCTGGGTGTGGATTACGTGATCCCGGACATGGATTATATCCGGGAGCACCGGGACCGGGTGGCCGGCATTGTCATCACCCATGCCCACGAGGACCACACCGGGGCACTGCCTTATCTCCTGCGATACGTGAATGCCCCGGTATACGCTACCTCGTTTACACTGGGGATGATCCGGAATAAACTGGAAGAACACGGACTTCTCGAGAGTGCGTCCCTGATTCCCATTGAACCCAATCGCAAACTGCGGCTGCCGCCGTTTGAATTCGATTTTATCCGGGTCAACCACAGCGTGGTGGACGGTGTGGGCTTCGCTTTGGACACCCCGGCCGGCCTGGTTGTTCACACCGGGGATTTTAAACTTTCCGAAACCGCCATTCCCGGAATGATGACCGATATACAGAAATTTGCCCGGCTTGGGGATAAAAATGTGCTGGCGCTTTTATCCGATTCCACCAACGTGGAGCGCCAGGGGCACACCATATCGGATGAGCGGGTGGGCGAGACGCTGGGACGGATTGTCGCCGGCAGCCAGGGCCGGGTTATCATCGCTCTTTTTGCATCCAACATCGCCCGGATCCAGCAGGTGGTCAACATCCTTAAAAACGGTCACCGTAAATTGGTTTTTAACGGAAAGAGCATTGAGTTGAGTGCCACCATCGCAAAGGAGCTGGGCATGCTCCATATCCCGGAAGGTATGGAAGTCGATATTTCGGACATTAATTCCTATGCTTCCGATGAACTGGTGATTTTAACCACCGGCAGCCAGGGGGAACCCATGTCGGCACTCACCCGGATGTCCGCCGGTATGCACAAGCAGATACGGATTGAAACCGGTGATACAGTCGTGCTTTCATCCAAATTTATTCCGGGCAACGAAAAAGCCATTGCCAAAATCATAAACAATCTTTTCCGTAAAGGCGCCGAGGTGATTTACGAAACCATCTCTGAAATCCATGTTTCCGGACACGCTTTTCGGGAAGAGTTGAAAATGATGATCAATATGACCATGCCCGATTATGTGATCCCCATTCACGGGGAATTCCGCCACCTGCATCATCATGCCCGGCTGGCCAGGGAATGCGGCATTGCCGCGGAAAACGTTCTGCTGGCGGAAAACGGCCAGTTTATTCGTTTCGATGAAACCGGCGGCCGAATCGAAGGATCGGTGGCGACCACGCGGGTTCTGGTCGACGGAAAGGGCGTCGGCGATGTGGGGCGCTCGGTATTGAAAGAGCGTCGTCTGCTTTCGGAAAAAGGCGTTGTGGTGGTTATTCTGATACTGGATGAGAGCAGCGGATTTGTCATGCACGGCCCGGAAATCGTATCCAAAGGATTTGTCTTTGAGGCCGAAACCGGCCATATTCTCGAAGACGCCAAATGTATAGTGCTTGAACTGCTCGATGACATGTTGATCAAGCAGCCCGCCGACGGTGCGGCATACTTGAGAAACCGGCTGCCTCGGGAACTTCGGGAGTATTTCAATTTTACCATGAAGCGCAAACCCGTGATTGTGCCTGTTATTCAGGCGGTTTGAGCGGCTGCCGGGCACCTGTAAAAATTCAATAAAGAAAAAACCGCGGAGACGCAATTCAACCGATGAAGTCCATGCGAAATGAAATTTTCGGGATTTTCCTGTTTTTCCTGGTAATATTGACATTTGTCAGTCTGCTGACCTACACGCCGGCCGATCCCTCCCTGCATCATGCCGGCCCTGCCGGGCCAGCCGAGAACTTTTTCGGATTGCTCGGGGCCTACCTTGCCTCCCTGTTGATCGGGCTTTTCGGCCTGGGCTCCTTTTGGATCCCTGTTTTATTATTATTTGCCTGTATCCAGTTTTTCAAAAACCCCTCTTCCCGATATGTCATGATGACAGCCGGCGGGGGGCTCGTTCTGATTATTGTGACCGGAAGCCTTTTTGCCATATATGGTCCGGCCTACGAGATACTTGGCTCCCGATACACGGCAGGCGGCCTAATCGGCTACCCGATCCGTAGTTTTCTGCTGGCCTATTCCAATACCGCCGGGGCCACCATCATCCTGACTGTTTTTTTAATTATCGGTTTTATACTGACCACCGGGGTGTCCTTTATCGGCTTGTTGAAAAATGCCTGGCGGTTGCTGCTTCTGACAGGGACCCGGATAAAGGCGCGCTGGGCCGGATTCAGGGATGCGCGAGAAGAGCGGAAGAAAAGAAAAAAAGCGCAGGTCCCGGCCCGGAAACCAGCCGGAAAGGCAGCGGCGAAAAAGAAGTCATCGCCGGGCCCGGATTCGCTTCCGCCTTCGGCCGAGGACGCCCCGTTTAACATCACCATCAAGGCACCGCCGGTGCCAAAACCAAATCCGTCGTCCATACCGGCTCCGAAACAGCGGGTGTTCGAATCCATGCGGTTTGCCGGGGGGTTCCAGCTGCCGCCCGTCGATTTTTTAAAGGATGCCCCGGTTGTCGTTGATTCAGTGGATCATGATCACTTGCGGGAAATGTCGCGCCTGCTCGAGAAAAAACTCGATGATTTCGGGGTGAAAGGAAAGGTCGGAACGGTTTTGCCCGGACCGGTCATCACCCGCTTTGAATTCGAACCGGCACCCGGAATAAAAATCAACAAGGTGGTGAACCTCTCGGATGACCTGGCTCTGGCGCTAAAAGCCATGAGCATCCGCATAATCGCGCCCATTCCCGGCAAAGCGGTTATCGGCATCGAGGTCCCCAATGCCCGGCGGGAATCAGTGGTTATCAAGGACATCGTTTCTTCAGCGGAGAGCGAAAAATCGAAATCCCGACTTACCCTTGCCCTGGGAAAAGACATTGTTGGCAGCCCGGTGGTGGCGGACCTCCAGACCATGCCCCATCTTCTGATTGCCGGGGCCACCGGGACCGGCAAAAGTGTTGCCCTAAACACAATGATTTGCAGTCTTTTGTACAAAGCCACCCCCGAAGATGTCAAGTTTATCATGATCGACCCCAAGCGGATCGAGCTTTCCGCCTTTAACGACATCCCCCATTTGATAACGCCGGTGGTAACCGATATGAAAAAAGCCACCAATGCGCTTTTCTGGGCGGTCAAGGAAATGGAGCGCCGCTATGAACTGCTCTCTGAAAACAAGGTCCGCAATATCAACCAGTACAATCGAAAGATCGAAAAGAGCGCGGCGCCCGTCGACCCCGAAGCGGAGAAACCGGAGAAGCTGCCCTACATCGTGGTGATTATCGACGAATTGGCGGATTTGATGATGGTTTCCTCCAGGGATGTCGAAGTCGGGCTGACCCGGCTTGCCCAGATGGCCCGGGCGGCCGGCATTCATTTGATTCTGGCCACTCAGCGCCCCTCGGTGGATGTTTTGACGGGCGTGATCAAGGCCAATTTTCCGACCCGCCTGTCTTTCCAGGTGTCCTCCAAAACGGATTCACGCACCATAATTGATTCAAACGGTGCTGAAACGCTCCTGGGAAACGGGGATATGCTTTTTCTGCCGCCCGGCACCGCCAAGCTCCAGCGGATCCACGGGGCCTATATTTCCGAGGAAGAGCTCACCCGCATCATAGAATTTTTAAAAACCCAGAAATCGCCCGAATATGATGAAGCCGTCCTGGAAAAACAGGTTTCGGAAAAAGAGGGCAAAGAAGAAAAAGACTATGACGAACGCTATGACGAGGCGGTCGCCCTGGTGGCCAAAACCGGGCAGGCCTCCATTTCCATGGTCCAGCGTCACCTTCGAATCGGTTATAACCGGGCCGCACGCATCATTGAAGTCATGGAGCAGGAGGGCGTTGTGGGCCCATCTGACGGTGTTAAACCCCGGGAGGTCCTGGTGGGCAATTATGATGCCATGTCCTGAATGCCTTTGGGAGTGCCAGGTTACACACCGATGCTCCCGCAACAGAATGGAAGTCTATGGTAAGAGAAGCACTGCTTGATTCGGTAAAAGGGTTTCTTGACACGGAGGAGGGCAGGCGGCTCTATGAAGTCGCGTTAAGCGCCAGCAGGCAGGGGCCGTGTCTTGAAATCGGGAGTTACTGTGGAAAATCCGCCTTGTATCTGGGTTCGGCCTGCAGGGAAACCGGCGGGATCCTTTTTTCCATTGATCATCATCGGGGGTCGGAAGAGCAGCAGCCGGGGGAGGGCTATTTTGAGCCCGATACCTATGATCCGCGAACGGCAATGATTGACACACTGCCCATTTTCCGGAAAACCATTGCAATGGCCGGATTGGAAAATAATGTGCTGCCGGTGGTTGGGCGCTCCGAAGCGGTGGCCAGGTTCTGGAGCACCCCCTTGAGCCTGGTGTTTATTGACGGCGGCCACAGTTTCGCGGCCGCTGTTGCGGATTACACCGCTTGGGCGGGCCATATTATGCCGGGCGGCTATCTCCTGATCCATGATATCTTCAAGACTCCGGAAGAAGGGGGGCAGGCTCCGCATTATGTCTATCAATGCGCGCTGGCATCCGGCCTGTTCACGGAACTGCCGATGAGTCAAACCCTTGGCGTTCTGCAGCGCCGCCGGCCGGGGGAGCTGCCCGAGGATCTGCCGGGGTAAGTTTCAGCTGCCGGCCTGAATTTTTTTAAAATACAGGACCAGACTTTTGCCCAGGACGGGGTTTAATAGCCTGTCCAGAAACCGGGTGACCGGCGGCTTTTTCATTATATCCCATGTCAGGAACTGGTGATAGCGGTTAACGGCGGGGGAATCTTCCCGCTCCGGGCCGACCAGGCATTTCAACCACCAATAAGGGGTGTGCAGGCTGTGGGCAAAGTGAGCCGCGAGGAAACGGCCGCCGGCGCTTTCAATCAGACTTTGAATGGTTCTTCGGCGGTAGATCCGGACATGGCCGCCGTTTGCCGAATAATATTGACGGGAGAGCTTCCAGCAGATTTTTTCCGGAAAAAAGCGGGGGACGCTGACCACCATGCTGCCGCCCGGTTTGAGCACCCGCATTAATTCCCGCGCAGCTGCCGTATCCGCCGGGATATGCTCCATCACCTCCGAGCAGATCAGCAGATCGAATGATGCATCAGGGAAGGGAAGCCGCGTAATATCGCCGGCAGCAACTGCCCAGCGGCCGCCGCCATGGGCGCCGACAGCTTCATGATACCGCAGTCTTCTCCGTGCTTCCCGGAGCCCGTCCAAACTGGCATCCATCCCGATTACCCGGACCCCTTCACTCTCGTACACCCTGCAGGTATGCCGCCCGCTGCCGCATCCAATATCCAGGATGGCGTCGCCCGGTGAAATATTGACACGATTGAAATCAACTGTGATCATGCGTCGTCTTTCCCTCCATGGCCAAGACCTTGAGGTAGGCGGCAACCGTATTTTTTGCCGCTGCCTGCCATGTCAAATGATTTTGTACCCGCCTGTAACCGGCCAGGCTGAGCTTTTCGGCGTATTCCGGGTGCTCCAGCACGGAAAAAAGCGCTCGGACAAGGGCATGGGAATCCGCAGGCGGAACCAGTATCCCGGCATCGCCCACGACTTCCGGCAGGGCCCCGCCTGTGGTGCTGATAACAGGCACCCCGCAGGCCATGGCTTCCCCTGCGGGCAGCCCAAAGCCTTCATAGACTGAAGGAACCACCGCAACCGATGCTTTGGCGTATTGACGGACAAATTCAGCATAGCTGATGCGGCCGGTAAAAGTCACCCGGTTCCCGATACCCAGCGTGCGGATCAATTTGAGGACAAGACCGTTCTTTTTGGGGCTCCCCACGACAACCAGACGAATATCCCGCGTTTTGGCGATTTCCGAAACCGCCAGTAGCAGGTAATTTAAACCCTTGAGGGGGGTGTCGGCGCTGTTGGTGACGATGACCCGGTTTTTTTCGCGGCTGATGCCGGGAAGCGGATAGAAAAGGTCGGTGTTGATCCCGTTGGGGACAATGGAGAAACGCTCCGGGGCGACCTTGAACGCCTCGCAGATATCCCTGCGGGCGCAATCCGAAACGGTGATAATATGGGGGAGGGTGCGGGCAACCCGTTTTTGCATGTCCAGAAAAGAGTGCCAGCGCAGTTCCTTGAGTTTCTGCCACAGGTGCGGGGCGGATTGGACCGCGATCCGGCGGTCCACGGTGATGGGGTGGTGAATGGTGGCAAGGGTGGGCAGTTGGTTTTTTATCGCCCAGATGCCATAGGAAAGGCTCTGATTGTCGTGTACCACATCGTATCGGTTTTTGTTTTGCCGGATGTACCGGGAAGCTCGCAGACCAAAAGTAAAGGGCTCGGGAAACCCCATGGTGGAGACACCCAGCCATTCGATCAGGTTGGTCATGTCCTTGAGTTCGCTGGCCTTGGGCACCCGAAAGGGATCTTTCGGGTCATAGAGATCCAGGCTGGGGAGTTTTACCAGGTTGACGCCCGGGTCAAGCTCCGGGTATTGCGGACCGGACACAACGTCCACGCGGTGGCCCAGCTGAACCAGGGCCCGGCTTAAATTTTTGACATACCCTCCCTGGCCGCCGCTGTGAGGGTTGCTTCGGTAGCTTAGCAGGCAGATGCGGAGAGGGCGTTTATTAATTTTGGGATTTGACGGCATGTTTTTTTTCATCTATTATCAAACAAACTGCTTGATTCTCCTCCGGTGTTAGGGGGGATTCAGTAACACGGTCTGACTGACAGGCACGAAGCCATCCATACTGATAGCACGGCCGATTCGTCAAGGCTTTTTTCCTTTTTCTAATCTTTGATTAATAACTAATTTTTGATTAATATTTTAATATTATGGACATTACCGGTAACTGATCCCTGCCTTGCCGCGCAGCGTCTTCATCATTCCTGGCAGAAGGGCATATGAGAGATCCATTAGCTTGTGAAATCGGCGGACTCCGGCTTCAAAATCCTGTAATGACGGCATCCGGTACTTTCGGGTTCGGCCGGGAATATGAGCGCCTGGTGGATTTGAACCGCCTCGGCGCCGTTATCGTAAAAGGCCTGTCCCGGCATCCTTCTCCCGGAAATCCGCCCCCGCGTATCATTGAAACTCCCTGCGGCCTGCTCAATTCCATCGGCCTCGAAAATATCGGCATTGAAGCCTTTATCAAGGAAAAGCTCCCCTTTCTGAATCAATTCTCCAGTGCCGTGGTAGTCAATGTTTACGGCAAGACCCCGGAATCTTACGCGGAAGTTGCGGCCATATGCGAGACGACAGCGGGCATCGACGCCCTTGAGGTCAACATCTCATGTCCGAATGTCAAGGCGGGCGGTGTCAGTTTCGGGGTCGACCCGGCCGCAGCAGGGGAGGTTGTCCGGGCCGTACGGGAAAAGACCGGCAAGCCTTTGATCGTGAAGCTGTCACCGAATGTGAGCGATATTGTTTGTATTGCTGAAGCCGCGGTTTCAGCAGGCGCTTCTGCCATATCGCTTATCAATACGCTTGCCGGCATGGCGATTGATATTGATTCCCGCCGGCCTGTGCTTGGCAATATAACCGGCGGGTTGTCCGGACCTGCGATCAAACCCGTTGCCCTGCGCATGGTCTGGCAGGTGGCCAGTGCCGTCGAGGTGCCGGTAATCGGTATCGGCGGCATAAGCAGCGCCAGGGATGCCCTGGAATTCATCATTGCCGGGGCTGCCGCCGTTCAGGTGGGGACGGCCAATTTCAACAATCCTTCCGTTACAATGGCGATTGTCGACGGGATTCAGTCTTTTCTGGAGCAGGAGGGCATCGGAAATGTCTCTGAACTTGTCGGAACCCTTGACATTTCCTGATTTTTCTCCCGCAACCGAAAAAAATCCACATGCTGGAAAACCGGCTCCCAATTGTGATGACAGGTGTTTCTCTGACGGCTTTAACCGTGTTCGCAAGCTCTTGTGGCTCTCGCAGGGCGGACCAAGCGAAGCGTGTCCGCCTTTAGCGCAGGTGATGTGTGGCGTTTTCAATGGATCGTTAAAAAGAGAGAGGCGTTGGCATGAAAAAGTGGCTCCCGATTGTGATGATTGGTGTTTTTTTTTCGGCTTTAACCGTGCCTGCACGGGAATACAAGGGCATTGAGATGCCTGAGCTGATTGAGACCGAAAATTACGTTCTGATTTTAAATGGTGTCGGCGAACGCTCGATTTTTTCAAAAACCGTTTACATAGCCGGTCTTTATCTTCAGGCCCCGGAGAAAAACTGGCGGGAAGTCGTGGAGGTGGATGCCCCCATGGCGATTCAGCTCCATGTCACCAGCGCTTTTTTTGCCAGCAGCGAACGCATCAAGGATGCTTTTTATAAAGGGTTTCGCAACAATATGCCCGGCGGCGACATCAGTTCCATAAAGGACAAGGTGAATACCTTCAATGACTGTTTCACCGGGGATATCAATAACTATGACAAATTTGACATCCGCTACACCCCTGGCCGGGGAACCAGTGTTTATAAAAACGGAGAGAAAAAAGACACCATACCGGGCTATGAATTCAAAAAAGCGGTTTTCGGCATATGGGTAGGCGAGAAGTCCGCCCAGGAAAGCATGAAGGAAGAGCTGCTGGCCGCTGATGTCTCGGATGAAGCACTTGCGCGGAAAAAGGAAAAAATGCCCCGGATTGCCGAAAGACAGGCTGAGGCCCGGGCCGAAGCCGAAAAACAGGCAGCCGAGGCGGAGGCTGATAAAAGAAGGCAGGCGGCCGAAAAACAAAAAGCCGCGCAAGCCCGTTTAAAAGAGCGCTTCGTTTCAGAGGACATATATTTTCCGCTTGCTGAAAATCAGTTGACCGAGGCGGCGAGGCGCAAACTGGCCGACAAGATTCAATGGCTTCAGGCGAATCCGGATGTCCGGGTGATTATCGAAGGCCATACGGACAACCGCGGACCCGCGGACACAAATTATGAGCTGGCCAAAAAAAGGGCCCGGCAGGTCAAGGCATTTATGGTTGCCTCAGGTATCCGGGAGGATCGCATGGAGGTGATCAGTTACGGCGAAAAGCGGCCGGTGGCTGAAGGCGACAACCCGGAAGCCTGGTCCAGAAATCGCCGGGTCCATTTTCGCATCGCGCCATAATCCGAGTCGTCTCCCCCCTGGGCAGGCTTGAGGGTGGAAGGCCGAAAAAGGCCGGCCATCTTCTTTGTCGGGGAAGCGGAGACGCCGGCCTTTTTCAGGGGCCGCTACAAGCCGCCTTCAGTCTGGGGCGGGTTCTGCTTGAGATATTCCAGGCGGTTGAGGCCGTTTACATAAGCGAAGGCGCTGGCCGTGATAATATCCGGGTCGGTGCCCCGACCCAGGGCAACCAACCCGTTCTCCTTTAGCCGCACCGTTACCTCGCCCTGGGCGTCGGTGCCATCAGTCAGCGCATTGATGGAAAAGCGCATCAGTTCGGATTCGGTCTGGGTCAGCTGGGCAATGGTGTGGTATGTGGCGTCAATCGGACCGTTGCCCGTGCCCGTGCCCTTGATGAGTTTGCCGTTTATCGAAATTTTGACGCTGGCTGTGGGAAATACGGTGGTGCCGCTGCTGATATGCAGGTATTCCAGCGAGTAGATATCGGCTGTGCGAAGAATGCCTTCGTTGACGATGGCCTCGATATCCTCGTCATGAACGACTTTTTTCTTGTCCGACAGGATTTTAAATTTTTCGAAAACAAGTTTGACCTCGTCCTCGGACAGATCATAGCCCATGCTTTTTAAATGTTTTCGCAGGGCATGTTTGCCGGAATGCTTGCCCATGACCATTCGGTTACTGGTGAGTCCCACCGTTTCAGGCTTCATTATTTCGTAGGTCATGGGGTTCTTTAAGACCCCGTCCTGATGAATCCCGGCTTCATGGGCGAAAGCATTGGCGCCGACAATGGCTTTATTCGGCTGGATCATAATACCCGTGATCATGCTGACAAGCCGGCTTGTCGGATGAATTCGCCGGGTCTCAATGCCGGTTGTCACCGGCACATAGGTCGGGCGCGTGTGCAGGGTCATGACCAGCTCTTCCAGGGAAGTGTTGCCCGCGCGCTCACCAATGCCGTTTACGGTGACTTCAGCCTGTCTGGCGCCGGCATGAATGGCCGCCAGGGTGTTTGCCGTGGCCAGGCCCAGGTCATTGTGGCAGTGGACGCTCAGGATGGCCCGGTCAATGTTCGGGGTGTTCTCCATTACATACCGGACGAGTTCCCCGAACTCTTTTGGAATGGCGTACCCAACGGTGTCCGGAAGGTTGATGATCCTGGCTCCGGCATCGATTACCGTCTCAAATACCTGACAGAGAAAGGCCGGGTCACTTCTGGATCCGTCTTCAGCCGAGAACTCGACATTTTCCGTAAAGGAACGGGCGTATTTTACCGCATCCACTGCCGTATGCAGCACTTCTTCCCGAGACATCTGGAGTTTGTGCGTCATGTGGATGTCGGAAGTGGCCAGAAAGGTATGCAGCCTGGGCCGGGCCGCATGGGACACCGCCTTCCAGGCGCGGTCGATGTCATTGATTGAAGCCCGGGCAAGGGCGGCAATCTCGGAGTTGCCGACTTTTTTGGCCACCTGGCTGACAGCATCAAAATCGCCTTCCGAGGAGGCAGGAAAACCGGCTTCTATCACATCAACGCCCAGTTTTTCCAACTGGGTGGCAATCCTTACCTTTTCAGCCGTATTCATGCTGGCCCCGGGGGATTGTTCGCCGTCGCGCAGCGTGGTGTCGAATATAAACAGTTTCTCCTTCATACTTTGGCTCCATTAACCTTGTCTTTGGCCAGTTTGTACTGGAAGCTGTCGGCCAGCGCCTGCCAGCTGGCCTCGATGATATCCTCGGATACCCCGATGGTGCTCCACAGCTGTTCTTCATCACGGGATTCAATTAAAACACGGACCTTGGCGCCGGTGCCTTCGCCGCCGTCAAGCACGCGGACCTTGAAATCAACCAGGTGCACCTGGGCCAACTGATTGCCATACACATGGTTCAATGCCTTGCGCAGCGCGTTGTCCAGGGCGCTGACCGGGCCAAACCCCTCTGCGGCGGTGATCTCCTTGACATCTCCCACCCCGATCTTGATAAGTGCGTGGGAGTAGCAAGGCTGGTCCTTGTCTTTTTCAATGGTCACCCGGAAGGAGTCAAGCTCGAAAAGCGGTTGAAACTGGTTCGTCAGTTTTTCAATCAGGATCTTAAAGGTCCCATCCGCCACGTCGAACTGGTAGCCTTCCTGTTCCAGGCGCTTGATTTCAGAGACAATGTCACTGCTGTTGACCCCCTGGCCGTCGATCTCCACGCCCATCTCCCGGGCCTTGTACTCGATATTGCTTTTGCCGGCCATGTCTGACACCAGAACCCGGCGCTGATTGCCGACAAGAATCGGATCCATGTGTTCATAAGCCCGAGGCTCCTTCATGATCGCATTGACATGAATGCCTCCCTTGTGGGCGAATGCGCTTTTCCCAACGAACGGGCGGGAATGGATGGGCGGCATGTTGGCTGTTTCGCTGACATAAAGGGAGGTTTTTCGCAATTTCTTCAGGTTCTCCTCCCCAAGGCAGGGCAGTCCCATTTTAAGCTGCACGATGGGGATAATGGCGGTCAGATCCGCATTGCCGCACCGTTCGCCATAGCCGTTGATGGTTCCCTGAACCATGACCGCACCGCAGCGCACGGCAGTAATGGAGTTGGCCACCGCCAGCCCGGAGTCATTGTGGGCGTGAATGCCAAAAGGGGTTTGCGAGGCTGCCTCGCCGATTTCCGGGTCCTTGAAAAGATCCCTGCGCACCGCGTGCATGGCCGCTTCAATTTCATGGGGCAGGGTGCCGCCATTGGTATCACAGAGCACCAGCGCATCGGCTCCGCCTTTTACGGCCGCTTTGAGGGTCTCTATCGCATATTCCGGGTTTTCCTTGTAACCGTCAAAGAAATGTTCCGCATCATAGTGGACTTCCATGCTATTTTGTTTCAGGTAGGCCACTGAGCCCTGGATCAGTTGCAGGTTGTCCGAAAGCCCGATATTGAGTATCTTTTCTACATGCAGGTCCCAGGTTTTTCCGAAAATAGTGCCGACAGAGGCCCCGGATGTGATAATGGCGTTCAGGTTGGGGTCTTCTGCTGCCGTAATGCCGAATTTATGGGTGGAACCGAATGCGGTGAGCCGGGAATTCCGGAAATTCTCCGTCCTGGCCAGCGCGAAGAAGCTTTCATCGCGTTTATTGGAACCGGGCCAGCCGCCTTCAATGTAATGGACGCCGATTTCATCCAGTTTCCGGGCGATTTTCAGCTTGTCGGGGGCGGAAAAATTGATATTCTCGCCCTGTGTGCCGTCTCTTAACGTGGTATCATAGACCAGTATTTGTTCCATGACAGGCCTCTTTCAAGGTTTAGGGAGCCCCCGGCCCCGAAAACTTTTGCGGCTTCCGGGTGCCGGGCACTTGACAGGTTTTTTTTATTTTTCGCGGCGCTCCGGTCTCAGGGAGCGAACAGCCGCTCCCGTGGTCCACATTTCCGAGTTCCTGATGGCCTCCAGTTCACGGGTCAGCTTTTCCCTGTAATCCGGTGTGCTGTTGGCCTCCAGGACGCGCTTGGTCTCTTTGCCCGTCGCCACGCTTTCATAGAGGTTTTCAAATACCGGCAGAACGGCATCCCTGAACTTGGGGGCCCAGTCCAATGCCCCGCGCTGGGCTGTGGTGCTGCAGTTGGAAAACATCCAGTCCATGCCGTTTTCATCAACCAGGCGGATCAGGCTCTGGGTCAGCTCCTCCACGGTTTCGTTAAATGCTTCACTGGGAGAGTGTCCATTTTTGCGAAGGGTGTTGTATTGGGCTTCCATGACTCCCGCCAGGCAGCCCATCAGTACACCGCGCTCACCGGTAAGATCACTGAACACCTCCTTCTGGAAGGTGGTCGGGAAAAGATAACCGGAGCCGATGGCAATCCCCAGCGCCAGTGTTCTTTCCCTGGCCCGGCCGGTGTAGTCCTGCTCAATGGCAAAACTGGAATTGATGCCGTTGCCGGCCAGGAAATTGGCACGGACGCTTCGGCCGGAGCCTTTGGGAGCCACCAGGATGACATCCACGTTATCCGGCGGGATCACCCCGGTCTGTTCCCGGTAAACGATTGAGAAGCCATGGGAGAAATAAAGGGCATCGCCCGGGTTCAGGCATTCCTTGATGGTGGGCCAGGTAGCCACCTGCCCGGCGTCGGAGAGAAGCTCCATGATGATCGTGCCTTTCCGGGCGGCTTCTTCAATGGGAAAAAGCGTCTTGCCGGGAACAAAACCGTCATTAACGGCTTTTTCCCAGTATTCATCGCCTTCTATCTGGCCGATAATAACCTCAAGGCCGTTGTCCTTCAGGTTAAGGGCCTGGGCCGGCCCCTGGACGCCGTAGCCCAGGACCACGATGGTTTCGTCCTTGAGGACCTCCCGGGCTTTTTCATTGGGGAATTCATCCGAGGTGATAACTTCTTCCGTCACGCCGCCAAAATTGATCTGTGCCATTGACTCCTCCTTGATACCATGAAAATCTGTTAAATATTTCTGTTTATTATTGATGGATAGGATTTCGGCTGTCTATCGGTTGACAGTCACCTTCCCTGTATCTGCGGCAAGCTGGACAATCGCTCGCATTTCTATTTTTTCTCCCGGAACAGGGCGATACTTCCGGTTCTGGCAATTTCCCGGATACCAAAAGGCCGAAGCAGGCTCAAGATGGCGGATACCTTCTCAGCATCCCCGGTAATTTTCAAGGTGAAGTGCTCCTGGCCGACATCCACCACCTGGCCGCGGAATATGTCGGTTATGCGCAAAATTTCCGCCCGGTGCTGCTGCGTCGCGTTGACCTTTATCAGTATCATTTCCCGCTGTACGTATTCTTCGCCTGTCAGATCAAGCACCTTGAGCACGTTGATGAGTTTGTTGAGCTGTTTTTTGATCTGCTCAATGATTATGGGGTTTCCCTGGGTGGTCATGGTTATCCTCGAGATGGCCGGATCCATGGTTTCCGCCACGCACAGGCTTTCAATATTGTAGCCCCGGCCGGAGAACAAACCCACAATGCGCGAGAGGACACCCGGTTGATTGTCCACTAGAATCGATAATAAATGTCGTTTTTCAGTCATCGCAACACCTCATTAAACCAGCAGCATGTTTTTAATCGGAGCCCCGGCAGGCACCATCGGATAGACACATTCCTCCTGTTCCACCACAAAATCCATGATCACCGCGCCGGGGTGAGCCAGTCCTTCGGACAGCACCTTTTCGACCTCATCCGGCGTCTTGGCCCGCAGTCCCTTTGCCCCATAGGCTTCGGCAAGCTTCACAAAATCCGGTGTGTGCTGGAACTGGGTGCAGGCATAGCGTTTCTCATAGAAAAGCTCCTGCCATTGCCGCACCATGCCGAGAAAACAGTTGTTTAATATCACCACCTTGACGGGCAGGTTGTATTGAACCGCCGTCGCCATCTCCTGGATGTTCATCTGGATACTGCCGTCTCCGGCAATATCGACCACCAGGTCGCCGGGTGCCCCCACCTGGGCGCCAATGGCGGCAGGCAGTCCAAAGCCCATCACGCCCAGGCCGCCGGAGGTGATAAACCGTCCGGGTTTGTTGAAATGGTAGTATTGCGCCGCCCACATCTGATTCTGCCCAACCTCGGTGGTGATTATGGCATCGCCTTTGGTCAGTTCGTAGAGCTTATCAATGACGTACTGGGGCTTGATGATGTCCGTCTGTTTGTAGGCCAGCGGCGTGGTCCGTTTCCATTCATCGATCTGTGTCAGCCATTCGCGGCGATCTTCTTCAACTCCTGAAAAATCTTCATTTTCAATCAGTTGATTCAGCTGGGAAAGGGTGATCCGGCAATCTCCCACCACCGGGACGGAGACCAGCACGTTTTTTTGAATGGAGGTGGGATCAATGTCGATCTGGACAATCCTGGCATTACTGGCGAACTCATCGGTTTTGCCGGTCACCCGGTCGTCAAACCGGACCCCGGCGGAAATCAGCAGATCACAGTCGGTTACCGCCATATTGGCCCGATAGGTGCCGTGCATGCCGAGCATCCCCAGCCACAGGGGGTCGTTGCCGGGAAATCCGCCCAGGCCCATAAGGGTGCTGGTAACCGGAATCCGGGTTTTTCGGGCAAAAGCGGTGAGTTCTTCATGGGCCTTGGAGAGCACCACCCCGCCCCCGGAGAAAATAACCGGTTTTTTGGCGCTTTTGATCAGGCTCACCACTTTTTTAAGCTGCTTGATATTGGGCTCGTAAGTGGGGTTGTATGATCTCAGGCTGATTTTTCCCGGCGGCGAATAATTGGTGGAAGTATTCACCACATCTTTGGGCAGATCCACCAGAACCGGGCCCGGACGGCCGGAGCGGGCGATATAAAAAGCCTCTTTCACCGTTCGCGCAAGGTTTTTCACATCCTTGACCAGATAGTTATGTTTGGTGCAGGGCCGGGTGATGCCGACAATGTCAACTTCCTGAAAGGCATCATTGCCGATCAGTTTGGTCGGCACCTGCCCGGTAAAGATCACCATCGGAATGGAGTCCATGTAGGCGGAGGCAATACCGGTCACCGTATTGGTCGCGCCCGGTCCGGATGTCACCAGGCAGACGCCTGTCTTGCCGCTGGCCCGCGCGTAGCCGTCAGCCGCATGCACAGCCCCCTGCTCGTGACGGACCAGGTAATGGGTGATATCTGTTTTCTGCAGTTCGTCATAAATGTCGATAACAGCTCCGCCGGGATAGCCGAAGATGGTATCCACTTCCTCTTCTTTTAGCATTTCCATCAGGATTTGTGCGCCTGTGAGCTTACTCATGACAGCCTTCCTATCATTGTTTTTTGGCAGATTATCTTAAGGTAATGCCTCTGCTTCTCCATGCCATGGCGTCTATTTGACGGACATCACGGCTCCCTTGTCGGCGGAGGAAACCATTTTCGCGTATCTGGCCATGTAGCCGCTGGTAATTTTCGGGGCCGGCCGGCGCCAGTCAGCCAGACGGTTTTCAATATCGGATTCCCCGACTTTCAATGTGATGGTTTTGGCCGGTATATCAATGGCTATGGTGTCGCCTTCATTAACAACCGCAATCGGCCCTTTTTGCATGGCTTCCGGGGATACGTGACCGATGGCCGCGCCACGGGTTCCGCCGGAGAAGCGGCCGTCGGTAATCAGGGCCACATCGCCGTCAAGCTGCATACCGGCAATGGCGGAGGTGGGGGTGAGCATCTCGCGCATGCCGGGGCCTCCCATGGGTCCCTCATAACGAATCACCACCACATCGCCTTTTTTGATTTTCCCTTCAAGGATGGCATCGGATGCGGCTTCTTCGGAATCAAAAACCCGGGCCGGTCCCTCGTGGCGCAGCATGCCCTCCACAACGGCCGACTGCTTTACGACACACCCGTTCGGCGCCAGGTTGCCGAACAGGACAGCTAAACCTCCCTGCTTGTGGTAAGGATTGTCAATCGGGCGAATCACCTGCGGATCCAGTACCCGGGCATCAGCCAGGTTGTCCTTCACGCTTTGGCCGGTGACCGTGATACAGTCCGCATGAATCCGGCCGGCATCGTTTAAGACCTTCATGACTGCGGGAATGCCGCCGGCATTGTTCAGGTCCTCTATATGGTGGGCGCCGCCCGGGCTCATGGAGCACAAATGGGGGGTGCGGTTGCTCACCGTGTTAATCCGGTCCAGATCCAGGGGCCAGCCGATTTCATGGGCCAGCGCAGTTAAGTGCAGCACCGTATTGGTGGAGCAGCCCAGGGCCATATCCACGGACAGGGCGTTCTCAAAAGCTTCCGGTGTCAGGATCTGACTGGGTGTTATCTGTTTTTCATACAGCTCCATCACCTTGAAACCCGCCGTTTTGGCCAGCCGCAGCCGGGCCGACATAACCGCCGGAATCGTCCCGTTTCCGGGGAGGCCCATTCCGATGACCTCGGTGATGCAGTTCATGGAGTTGGCGGTGAACATGCCGGAGCAGGACCCGCAGGTGGGGCAGGCCGCATTTTCAATCGCAGTGAGCTGCTCCTCGTTCATTTTTCCGGAGCGCACCGCACCCACTGCTTCAAAAACCGATATCAGGTCAACTTTTTCGCCCGGTTTTTCCGGATGGCGCCCGGCCAGCATGGGTCCCCCGCTGATCACGATCGCGGGCAGATCCAGCCGCGCCGCGGCAATCAGCATGCCCGGGACAATTTTGTCACAATTGGGGATCATTACCATGGCGTCCAGGGCATGCCCCCTGGCCATGACTTCGATGGAATCGGCGATCAACTCCCGGCTTCCAAGGGAGTATTTCATTCCTTCATGGTTCATGGCAATGCCGTCGCAAACCCCGATGGTGCCGAACTCCACGGGGGTTCCCCCGGCCATGTAAATTCCGGCCTTAACCGCTTCGGTGATTTTGTCCAGATTCACATGGCCGGGTACAATGGCATTTACCGAGTTGGCCACCCCGATTAAGGGGCGCCGGATTTCTTCATCCGTATACCCCATGGATTTAAACAATGAGCGGTGAGGGGCGCGGGCAAGTCCTTTTTTGGCATTGTCACTTTTCATCGATAGATCCTTCCCTGAAAATCATTGTCAAAAAAAAACCGTTATCAGCAAGTGCTGATAACGGTTTTAAAAATTAATTTGCTTATTAATTCAAGCGATTACCAACACCTGTAGTCCCGGTCGGCGTAACCTACGCCTACAGTAAGGCCAATAATAAGTATCAGGTTGCTGCTTGTCTGCTTGAATTTATCCATTTCCCAAACCTTTATGTAATTTAGTCAAATAACAATATGATCCGTCCTTGTCAAGACACTTTTTTTATTTTTATTGATTTACAACAAACGGGCCTTGTACCATTCGATACTCCGTTTCATGAACAGGGCCTGGTGGCTGCTCCGGCTCATGGGGTGGTCCCCGTTTTCCAGCCGCACCAGCTCTTTGGGGGCACCGGCGCGCTCATGGATTTCCAGCGCGTTCTCATAAGGCACAACAACGTCCGCATCCCCGTGAAAAATCAGAATGTGCGTGATGGCCCCAAGCTTTTCGGCAATATCAAATGCCAGGTTCTCCCGGTCCATGGCTGCCAGCAGGGGCAGATGGGCGGCATCATTGGTATAAGGCGCCCGTATGGATTGATCCCGTACCGGGGCCGCAATCGTCACCACCGCTTCGGCGTTCACCCGGTTGGCAGTTGCCAGCACCACTGATCCGCCGAGGCTGCTTCCGAAAAGACCCATCGGTTTCCCGGTCTTTTTTTCGGTGTGCAGGGTTTGCACGGCTGCCAACAAATCCCGGCACCGTCCCTCGAAAGTGGTTGCCGAAGCGAATTCGCCCTCGCTTTGGCCGCACCCCCGGTGGTCGAAGCGAAAAAAGGCAATCCCGTGTTCATTGCATTTTTCCGCCAGAGCGACCTGCTTGGGGGAATCGCCGTTGCTGAGCAGGCCGTGCGAGCCGATAACCACGGGCGGCCTGGGGCTCTCCGGCAGATGGAGGGTGCCGTGGAGCCGGTAATGGTCGGATTGAAACCGGATTGTTTGCTGCATCATTCTATACCGCCATATTTCGCATCTTGATTTTATCTGTCATCCAGGCTTATACTCCCTGGTTCCAGCAATATAAATGATGTGGGATTAAAAATCAAAAAGGAAAGGACGGCAAGCCGCTTTTATGAAAATTAAGAAAGGACAGGATATTGAGCTGACCATCACGGATCTGGCTTTTGGGGGCCAGGGCCTCGCCAAAGTCGATGGGTTTGCCGTGTTCGTTGATCGGGCGGTGCCTCAGGATCAGGTTCTGGCCAGGATCACCCGCCGGAAAAAAAATTATGCCGAAGCCCGGGTGCTTTCCCTGATATCCGCCTCGCCTTTTCGCATCGACCCGCCGTGCCCTTACAGCGGATGGTGCGGCGGATGCAAGTGGCAGTTTTTAAATTATGAAAAGCAAATTGAATACAAGCGGCGCCATGTAGCCGAATCTTTGGCCCATCTGGGCGGGATTCGGGAGGTTGAGGTCCATCCCACCCGTTTTGCCGAGCCGGTCTTCCATTACCGCAACAAGATGGAGTTCTCATGCGCTGCCCGGCGGTGGCTGCTCCCCGAGGAGCTCGGCGATCCGGATGCGGATATGGGTTTTGCCCTCGGGCTGCATGTGCCAGGCACGTTTCACAAGGTCCTGGATATCGATCGCTGTCTGCTGCAGCCCGATACCGGAAACCATATCCTGCGGGATGTCAAACATTTCATGAAAAATTCCGGCCTGCCGGCCTACGGGCTGAAAACGCACCAGGGGTTCTGGCGGTTTTTGATGCTGCGCCATTCCGTGGCCCATGACCAATGGCTGGTCAATATCGTAACCGCGGAGGAATCCGTTTCATCCCTCCGGCCCCTGGCGGAACAATTGACAGGCGCTTATCCGGGCGTGGTTTCGGTTGTTAACAATGTCACCGCCAAAAAATCGGGCGTGGCAACAGGCGAATATGAAATTCCCCTGGCAGGGGCCCATTGCCTGAAGGAACGGCTGGGCCCGTTTGAATTTGAAGTCTCCGCGAATTCTTTTTTTCAGACAAACACCCGGGCAGCGGAGATCCTGTATGATACGGTGGCGCATTACGCGGATCTATCCGGCAGGGAGACGGTTCTGGACTTATACAGCGGGACGGGAACGATCCCCATCTGGCTCTCGGGTGCCGCAAAGTCGGTTGCCGGCATTGAGATTGTTGAGAGTGCCGTGGCGGATGCAAAAAAAAACTGTCTCCATAACCAGGTGGACAATTGCGAGTTTCAGGTCGGCGATATCAAAAGCCGGCTGTCTGCTGCAATGGTGCGGCCGGACGTAATGATTATCGATCCGCCCCGGCCGGGCATGCACAAGGATGTCGTTAAAAAAGTACTGGATATTCGCCCCCCACGGATTGTATATGTTTCCTGCAATCCCGCCACCCTTGCCAGGGATCTGGGAATGCTCTCAGACAGTTATGAAGTGGCGGAGGTTCAACCCGTGGATATGTTTCCTCATACCTATCATATCGAGGCCGTGGCGAAACTGGAGCTTCGCCGATCTTCAAGCGATGAGTCAGAAAGGGGGAAAAATGGCGATTGAGTTGAATCCGATTGGTACCTTTCATACGGATGCCACAGAGATTCCGAGGCACTGGAGCCTGTCCGAGGTAAGCGGCCGGATTGTTATTGAGCCACGCTATCGGGAAGGGCTGAAGGACATAAAGACCGGAGACAGAATCATAGTTCTTTTCCATTTTCATAAAACGCCGCCCTTTGATCCGGCCAAGCTGATACAGACCCCGCCGCACCGCGATCAGGCAATGGGGGTGTTCAGTATATGCTCGCCCTTCCGGCCGAATCCCATCGGGCTCTCCGTTCTAGAAGTCACCGGTGTCAGCGAAAACACCCTGACGGTAAAGGGGGCGGACATGCTGGACGGGACACCGGTGCTAGACATTAAGCCGCATATCGAGGGCAGGCATGATTGCCCGAGCAATCCCGACGGGAGGTAAAAAGAAACCAGCCGGTTTACCCGGAATGGCATGGGTCCCGGCCCTGATGCCCAGATAGCCGTAGGGCAATAATATCCTTGAGAAAAAAATGAATTAAGGCTAATATCAGGCAATATGCATGGAAGTAATTGAAAGCTTGCCGGCCGGGGCTGAACTCAAGTGGGCCGGCTGGCAGGCAGCCGGGACTTCCCGGGCGGCCCCAAACCAAAAGACTGACGGGTTGAGAGCGGTTTTTGAGGCGAAAATGAATTTTGGCGAAAAAGTCAAGTCCTTGGTAAAGGAAGCCGAATTGTATAAATCCCAGGGCCTGTTAAATGAATCCCTGGATGTCTACAAGCGAATACAGGGCTTAATTGAATCCACCCGGCATGTAAAAAACAAAGAGACCCTGTTGAGTAAAATTACCGCCAAAATCGACGCTCTTTACAATCAGATGGAAACCGAGCTCTCCGCGCCGGAAGCGCCAAGGGTGTCCGAAGAAGCCCGGAGCGTGATCAAGGACATGGTAAGCTCGGAGGATCCGGAGGCCAAGGGTTCCGCTTCCCTGGCAAGCGCGCTGGCACTGGCCAAATTCGGCCAGTTTGACCAGGCCATTGAGGAGTTGACCCAGTTGCTCGCCTATAACGACCTGCGTTTTGATGCGGCAAAACACATTGTGTGGTGCTGGGTGCAGCAGGGTGAGGCGGACAAGGCCCTGGGCCGGGTCAAGCAATGGCGATCCGGCGATGTTTTGACCCCCGGGGAGTTAAACGGGGTGCGGAGCTATTTTGAGGAGCTGGTTCAAAAGGCGGGGCCGGATGCCAGGATTTCAAAGGATCAAATTCAAAAAGACCTGGAGCCGGAATCCGAGGTTGCCGATGAAGATGTCCTGGATGTGGAGTCCACGCGGTTTAAGCTGCCCCGGGGCGACCGGCGGGGTGAGGCGGTTGAGCTCGAAGTCAGCTTTCAGGCGGGTAAGTTCCTGAAAATGCTGGTACCCAAAAAAGACCGGAAACTCATTGAAAGCCTTCAGGTCGGGGATCAGTTGAATGCCATGATTTTTTATTCTCCCATGGCCATTTTTTCGGGTACCGGTTATGTGTCTTCAAAGGTTACCATTGATGCCGGACCGAAAAAGGGCGATTACAGCCTTGAGGTCAAAATATTGACGATTGAAGAATGAGGGCTTCACTCAAAACGATTCATCCCGCCAGCCGGCATTTTTGCTGAAAGGAAATTGCATGATTTCCCTATCAGTCCAATATCTGCCTTGTACGCGGATACCCGGGAAAATGGTTTTGGGATGCCCTTAGCTGCCTTTCCTGGCAGATGCGGCCTTCATGATGGTGCCATGGCGGGCCTATCTGCCCGACCATGCAACACCGATTTTTATTCCAACACGGGTCTGGATACCTTTTATGGCGATTTTGAATTTAAAAAATAACGAGATCCAGTGTAAAATTGTTTATTACGGGCCGGGCCGAAGCGGGAAAACCACCAATCTGGAATTTATCCACAAGCATTTTACCAAGCAGGTGGCTGGAAAGATGATCAGTATTGACACCCATGGGGATCGAACCCTGTTTTTTGACTTTTTGCCCATGGGGCTTGGCAAAATCAAGGGGTGCGAGGTTAAGGCCCAATTGTACACCGTGCCCGGCCAGGTGCAGTACCGTTCCACCCGGGAATTGGTTCTCAAGGGGGTTGATGGGCTTGTGTTCGTTGCTGATTCGCTAAAAGTGAGACGAGAAAAGAACATGCTCTCCCTGAAGGATCTTCATGAAAATTTAAAAAAAATGGGCCTTGATATTCGAAAGATTCCGCTGGTCCTTCAATATAACAAACGCGATTTGGAGAAACAGGGTTTTCCGTTGATGCCGGCAGAGAAGATGGACCACGAGCTCAACCGGCAGCTGAAAGTCCCCTCCGTTGGCGCCAGTGCGTTGACCGGTGACGGGGTGGGGGAGACTCTGTCCAGGATTTTGCAGTTGACATTGAAGCATCTGCAAAAAGAATTTAAGTGGGCGCGGGACGGACAATAATGGAATCCAATATTGTATTGAGCGGCAGTCTTAAGTTCATTGGGCTGGGAGAACTGCTTCAACTGCTGGGCGGCAATGTCAGCACCGGTGTCTTGAAGCTTACCCGGCAGGATTATGAACATCCCGGGCTTGTCTATATCGTTGATGGCAATCCCGTCAATGCCGAAGCCGGCAACATTAAAGGCCTGGAAGCCCTAAACCGTCTTTTTGGATGGATGGATGCGGATTATGCTTTCCATGACGAGCCTGTCACCTGTGAACATTTAATCAAGAAGAGCCGCATGGAGATTATCCTGGATGCCCTGCGAATGGTGGATGACGGCGAGATTGAAAAGATCGGTGCCTCCGGCGATGACGCGGACGAGGCCGCGGGTACTGACGAGGGCTCCGAGTTGCCGGTGATCAAAGGGTCTTTGATTGATTATCTGTACGTGGTGGATGAAGAAGAATTCTCTGCAGGAAAAGAAATCGTTTATCAGGAGAAATACGGCAATTGGTTCTGGGTCATCCTGGAGGGAAAAGTCGATGTCATCCGCTTGCTCCCGGAAGGCAAGGCCCCGATTACCAGGCTTTCGGACGGCGCTTTTATCGGCAGCATCGGCTCGTTCATGCGAAAAGGCAGTCTTCAGCGCAGCGCCACGGTGGTTGCGGTAACCCACGTGCAGCTCGGTGTCATGGATTACGACCTGCTGTTCAAGGAATATTCCGAACTCTCCCCCCAGCTGCAGGCCATATTGGCCTCTCTTGACAACCGGCTTCGTCAGGTTACGACCAGTTGCGCCAAAGCCCTGTTAAACTCTCCCCTCCCGCATACGATGAACAAAAACCTGAAGCTCTTCAATTTCAAGGATGATCCGGAATCGATCTTTTGGATCCAGGCGGGCGAAGCGGTGGTTGTTCGCCAGATCGGGCAGGATTTTATTGAGCTCTGTGTTCTGGGCCCCAATGATTTTATCGGGCACATCCCTTTTCTTAACACCTCTCATGAGCCCCATTCGGCCACCGTTTATGTCTCTGCGGATTTCAAATGCCAGAGGGTGGACCTGATGCGGGTGAAGAAGGAATACAATCGCGTTTCCAAGACATTTAAAAACCTGATTCAGCATACCACCCAGTCGATATCTGTAACCACCGGGCGGTTGTTTGATGTTATCAAAGCCGGGCAGCATCCCCCGGGAGACGTGTAAGGTTCTCCGCACTGGCTTTTTGTCATCCAAAATTAACTTTTTTTCCGGCACAAAAGGCATGAAAAAATGGAAACTGGAAAATATGGGATTTGAAAAATTCGCTCTTAAGGTATAGATTGCTAGTACGGGCATATAAACCGGGGTCGATTATCCATTAAGCAAGGCGAAAGGTTTTTACATGACAGAAAACAAAAGACACCATGAGCGCTATGATGCACTGAATTTGTTGTCTTATGTATGCCTTGATTCCGACGGCAAGCAATGGACACAGGGAATGGGGCGGACCTTGAATATAAGTGAGACCGGCCTCCAGCTTGAAACTCATGAGCCGATTGAAACCCGGTACGTCGTGCTCCTCTCGGTCGGCATTGAAGAGGACGTCGTCGATATTCGCGGCGAGGTGAAATACTGCAATCGCGGAGCCGACCGGAAATTCGAGTCTGGCATCGAATTTGTCGGGGTCCCGGCCGAGGGGTATGTGAACTTAAAGCGATACATTAATGAATTTAATAAAACATACGGGTAATATTTGGTATTTGTATATATTTATGTGATGATTTGGATTTAAGGATGGGATAGACTCAATGACAAGTTCACTTTTTAAAACAGAAATAAATGAGCTGCCGCTTCTGAAGCAGGGCAAGGTAAGAGATGTATATGATTTGGGGGATCAGCTGTTGATGGTGGCCACTGATCGAATTTCGGCCTTCGATGTGGTCATGCCGGATCCCGTGCCGGACAAAGGCAAGATTTTAAACCGAATCTCCCTGTTCTGGTTTGATCTCATGCGATCCGTGGTTGAAAACCATGTGATCGCCAGCGAGGTCGCTGACTATCCGCCGCCGCTCCAGTCCTACAAGGAAATTCTAAAAGACCGCAGTATGCTGGTAAAAAAGACGCAGCCGCTGCCGGTTGAGTGCATAGTGCGCGGCTACCTTTCCGGCTCCGGCTGGAAATCCTATCAAAAAAGCGGAGAGGTCTGCGGGATCAAACTCCCTGCGGGTCTTAAAGAGTCCGATCCCCTGCCGGAACCCTTGTTTACGCCCTCCACCAAGGCGGATTCCGGTGAGCACGACGTCAATATTTCCTTTGAGGAGGCCGCCGGGCTGGTCGGCCGGCAGACAGCCGAGCAGATAAAAGACCTGAGCCTGGCCATTTACAAGAAGGGATCGGCCATAGCCGAAGAACGGGGTATTATCATCGCGGACACGAAGTTTGAATTTGGTTTCATAGGGGAAAAGTTGATTTTGATCGATGAAATACTGACTCCGGACTCCTCCCGGTTCTGGCCGCGGGCCACCTATCAGCCGGGGATGCCCCAGGAGAGCTTTGACAAGCAGTATGTGCGTGACTACCTGTTAAGCCTGGATTGGAACCAAACCCCGCCAGCGCCTTCTCTTCCGGAAGATGTAATCGCCAACACCCGAAAAAAATACCTGGATGCCCTCAATTCCCTTGTCGGCAGTGATCATGGAGTATAGCTTCATCCCGGTGCCGCTCTCCAGCATAGACCTGTCGGATAAAACCTATCGGATCTCCACGGCGCGGCCGCTGGCAGGGCTCATCGAATCCACTCGCGAAACGGGCTTGATCAACCCGCCGATTTTAATTTCCAAGGGGCAGCCCTGTTATCGCCTTGTCAGCGGGTTTCACCGGGCGGCAGCCTGCTTTGAGCTGGGATGGCATGAAATGACCGCCCGGGTCCTGCCGGAAGATGCGAGCCCAAAGAGTTGCCTGGGACTTGCCATTGCAGATAATGCCCAGCACCGGGAATTAAATCCGATTGAACTGGCGCGGGCGGTTGAGAAACTGGCCCCTTTTTTCGACACGGCCGAAGCGATCGCCAGGTACGGCAATCAATTGGGGCTTTCCCTGAACCGGGAACTCATTGACCGCCTAAAACGGATCAATCGGCTTCCTGCTGCTGTGAAAAAGATGATTGCCGCCAACACCATCTCCCTGGCCATCGCCCTTGAGCTTGAGAAATTGCCGCCTGAAGCAGCGGAGGCGCTCTCCGCTCTATTTCATGAAATCCGACCCACTTTGAGCCATCAAAAGGAGATGCTCACACTTGCCAAAGACATCGCCCGGGCTGAGGATAACAGCATCAGCGGTGTTCTGGCAAATGCCGCGCTGCAGGAGATCCGGTTGAACCCGGATTTTACCCGGCAGCAGAAGATCAGGGGCATCCTCGATTGGCTTCAAAAGCGAAGATACCCCCGGATTCAACGATTTGAAAGGCGTTTCGCCCGAAGCCTCCGAACCCTGGACCTGCCTCCCGCTCTTTCATTGAAAGCGCCGCCCCATTTCGAAGGCACGCAGTTTTCCCTGGTGATTCAATTTCATTCTCCGGCTGAGTTGAAATCTCATTTGCAAACGCTGCAGCATATTGCGGACACCCCCAACTTTGTTGATATGATAAATAAAAAAATTGACGATCCAGAGCTTATACATTGACAAAGGTGTCGCCGACCATCCCCTTTCCCGCCAAATCCGGGAGAATCTGGGGCTTCCCTGGGAAATGGTGGATTCCCCGGAAACGGTTTACAAAGCCGTGGCCGCAGCACCCGATCCCATCAGCCAGGGGAAAAAAACCCTTTTTGTAACAAAGAACAGGGGCGCTTTTATCCGGCCCTGCCCGGGCACCCGCCATTATACCTGCTGCAATTATATGATCCTTCATATCGCTACATTCTGCGTAATGGATTGTGCCTACTGCATCCTGCAGTCCTATTTTCATCCACCCCTGCTGCAGTACTATGTCAACCACGAAGATATGATGACCGCACTGGATGAGGCTTTTTCCGGGCGGGAGATCCGGCGCATCGGCACCGGTGAATTTACGGACAGCCTGATATGGGAGACCCTTGACCCTGTTGCGGAAAAACTGATCCGAAAATTTGCCGGCCAGGACCGGGCCGTGCTGGAACTGAAAACCAAGACCACCCGGATTGACCATCTGCTGCCGCTGCCTCATAACCGAAAAACCATTATGGCCTGGTCTTTAAACACCGAGCGCGTGGTGGCCCACCAGGAACGCCACACCGCAAGTATCGGGGCCAGGCTCCGTGCGGCTTCTCGCTGCCAGGCGCATGGCTATCCCCTTGCCTTTCATTTTGATCCGCTGCTTATCTATCCGGGCTGCGAAAAGGAGTACCTCGCGATCCTCGACCGCCTATTCGATACCATCGACCCGGCCCATATCGTCTGGCTCAGCCTGGGAAGTTTTCGGTTTATGCCGGAATTAAAGCCTGTCATCGAGGATCGCTTCCCGGACTCCAAAATGGTCTACGGCGAATTTATCAAGGGAATTGATGGAAAAATGCGGTATTTCAAACCGCTCCGAATTTCTCTCTATCAAGCCCTTGCGGCTCACATTAAGCGCCGGGCGCCGCATATAACAGCCTATTTTTGCATGGAAGACGAAGAATCCTGGCAGCGCTGCTTCGGTTTCAGCCCCTCCAGTTTGGGCGGTTTGCCTCAAATGCTCGACAACGCAGCCATGACACACTGCCATCTCAGGGCGTGACAGGCGAACGAGGGTCCGATGCCGGTGATGCCGGCAAAAATTGCCAGGGATTCGTGTTTGACTTTTCAGAGGGGGTCGACTAAGTTTCCAGGAAAGCATCCAGGCCCTGGTCCATAACTGTTTCACTCAGCCCCAAGGAGGCCCATATGAAAAAAAAGTCACTGCTTGTCTTTTTCGCTGTCCTTTTTTCCCTTCTATTTTCAGGAATCGTATCCCCGCTTTTTTCTCAGGATTCTCCACCACCTCCGGACGGGGTGCTGCAAATATCTCAACTGAACCCATTGCTTCGGCGGTTGGATTCAATTGCCGAGACGATGCCAAATCAACCGCCGCCTTCAGCGCTCGCCAAATCCTTTTTGCAGGGAACTGATTGGATTGATCCCAATCGCAGCATTGTCATTGGCGCCTTTTTAAAATCTGAAATTTCCGAAACAGCGGATTTCGCCGCTCTGATACCATTTACGCAGCCCAATGAAGGATTTTCAGAGCAATACCAGCCCGTGACCGGAGCGGATTATTACATTGTCCGCCTGCCTCCGCAAAAGGGCGGGATTATTTCAGACCGGATTGAAAAGGCCCTGGTCGCGGCTTCACTGAAGGAACCGGAAGGCATGGTCACCCTGGATCTGGCGCTTAGCCGGATCCTTGATAAATTTGAGCCGCAAATACGAGAAAATTTTGAGGCCATTGATAAAATTGAAGAACCCGAGAATCAGGAAGTCTCTCTGGAGAACATAAAAGCGATGCTGACCGGTTTTATCGATACCGGCCGGCAGGTCAAGCGTATTCGCACGGGGATGGATCTGACGGATACCGAAGCCGTCATCTTTTTCAACGCCCTGGCACTTCCGGGATCCAAACTGGAAAGCCTTTTTCAACCCTGCCCCTCAGATAAAGCGTTGATTCTTACCGATTACACTACGGAACATCATATCGATTTCCGATCCAAGCCCTATGATATGGCGGCTGTTATGGATTTCATGGATACGCACTTCGGCGCCTTCTATGATCAAATGGGCATTGACTTTGAAAACTTAAAAGAAACCATGGCAGGGTTTTCCGGCGAGATGGCCGGCGGTTTTTCATGGGGCGGGGAAACTCCGGATTTTGAGCTGATCCAGGTACTTGATGAAAACGCCGAACTTCCGGAGGACTACTTGAAGACGGCTTATGTGCCCTGGATACTGGATTACGGGAAAAACATGGCGGATTTTATCAATTCCCAGTCTCCTGAGACCCGGGTGGATCCACTGGCTGAAGAGACGGCCCCTTCTACCGTAGCCGGTCGAGAGGTGCTCGGCGTCAGGTTCCAAATCCCTGATACGGATACGGGGGGTGCGGATAATCCATTTGCCCATTCCGGTCTGGCGGGTTTGAGTTTGACTATGCGGGTGGCCCGGATGGATTCCCTGATATTAATGGCCTCGGATGATCAGGGACTGGAATCGCTTATGGAAAGGGCCGGTGATCTGGAGAAAAAGGCTTCAGCAGGCCCTTGCATGCAAATGGATATCGATCTGGCCGCCTATCTCGAAGCCATTACCGGACTGCTCCCGGATGAGGCAAAAGACCAGTCCGTTGCCGTTCCCGAGCTGGGGGATTTGTCCTACTTACTGGATGTCGCCGACAATGAAATGAAATCCCGCTACACCCTGCAGATTTCTGACATCAAAAAAATCTGGGCCTATTTCAATGAACTGACCCCCGATCTGCACATGGAAGAACCGGCCACCGGGCCCTTGCCCGAACCGCCCCCTTCCTCGCCAAAACCGAAGGCCAAAGATGAAGCCAGGGAAACAGGGAGGGATTCGGATGAGAAGGTGGCGACCGCCTCAAAGGCCTCCCCTCCGAAAGCATCACCGGATAAGGACACCCCTCAGTATTGGCTGGAGAAAGGGGCCTTATTTGCCACCTATGGCAATACAGCGCGTGCTCTCGAACATTTCCGGAAGGCCGTCGAACTGGATCCCGACAACAGCCGGGCGCTTTTTCATTTGGCCGTGAGTTATGGCGAGGCCGGGAAAACCCGCCAGGCCCTGGATGCTATTAATCGCGCCATTTCCCTGAAGCCCGAAGAGGGCAGCTATTATTACGCACGGGGATGGATTCACCTGCTTGCCGATCACACAGAAAAGGCCGATTCAGACATGCAGCGCGCTGCTGAGTTAGGAAACCGGGACGCCATTGATTATCTGGAATCCATAAAAAATCGCAACTGAGCGATTAATGGCCGCTCCCGTCCGTATTTCAAAGGGGTATGCGTTAAACGCGGCCATTCGTATTTTTTTGATACCGTTCTTCCAGGCTTTTAGGCGGGGCGCGGCCCCTGCCTTTCCCGGAAGGACGGTATTTTTATTTTGAATGGGTCCCTCCACCTGCCAGGATTCGGGCATGACTGCTGCCTCCCCCTTCTCCTTGCAGCTGTTGCGACGCAATCATTGCGACGCAAAGAAAAGTGTTTCTACTTTTTCTAAATAAAAAATTATGGCAAAATTTCCGTTTTCTTGATACTTAAAGTCAGTCAAAATATTACAAGAACCCTGGTAATTGGTTAACAATTTGAATTGATGCTAAATACCAATACCAAAAAAGAAACGCCACTTTACAACAGTCGGATTATTGACGCCTATATCAAGCTGATTAAGCGCCAATATCCCGGTGTGGATATTGGCGCTCTGCTTGCCTTTGCTGACATGAAGCCCCAGGAAGTGGACGATCAGGGCCACTGGTTTACCCAGACCCAGGTGGATCGTTTTCACGAGAAATCCGTTGAGCTGACCGGCAATGAGAATATCGCCAGGGATGCCGGCCGTTATGCGGCATCGCCCGAATCTATCGGTGCCATGCGGCAGTATATCCTGGGCCTGGCCACACCGGCGAAGGCTTATGAGTACATCGGGAAAGCCACCGCCAATTTTGTTCGTTCCTCAACGTACGAATCCCGCCTAATTTCTTCGAATAAAGTGGAAATCGTTGTCACCCCCGAGCCGGGGACGAAGGAGAAGCCCTTTCAATGTGAAAACCGCAAAGGTTTTTTCGAGGCTGTCTTGATGATATTCACCAGCCGCCGGCCCCACATTGAACATCCCGAATGCATTTTCCGCGGCAATGACGTCTGCCGCTATCTTATTTCCTGGGAAAAAGATTTTGCCACCTATTATAAGATTTTCCGCAACTATATTGTTTTATTTTTTTTGCTGGCCGTTTTTCTGTCTTTGCTGGTCCTGCCATTCAAGTCCTGGAGTTTTTTGTTGGCCGGGGTGATTATTGTTTTGCTCAGTGCGACACTGATCGGTGAATTCATTGACAAAAAACAATTGCAGCGGGCCATGGGGAATTTGCAGGACACCAGCGCGCAGCTGGTGAATCAGATTGATGTCAACTATAACAATCGCCTGGTAACCCGGGAAATCGGTCAGATCATCAATCGTCGGTATAATCTGGAAGATGTGCTCAAGGAAATCGTATGCCTGTTGCAGGAGCGGCTGGATTTTGATCGTGGAATGATCATGCTGGCCAACAAGCAGAAAACCCAGCTGCGGTTTTGGGACGGCTTTGGTTATACGCAGGAGCAGTCCAGGTTTTTAAAACGCCTGTCTTTCCACCTGGACAATCCCTCCTCAAAAGGGGTCTTTGTCCTTTCCTTCCATGCAAAAAAACCTTTTTTGATTAATGACCTCGACGAAATCCAGGAGGACCTGTCCGAACGGAGCATTCATTTTGCCAGGAAGATGGGCGGGCAGGCGTTTATCTGCTGCCCCATTATCTGTGACGACGAGAGCATCGGCATTCTTGCTGTGGACAATATCCGTTCCAAGCGGCTGCTCGTGCACAGCGATATGAGTCTGTTGATGGGAATTTCCCATTTTATCGGCATTTTTATCCGGCACACCGAGCATCTGGAGGCCCGGGAAAATCAGTTGAAATCCATTTTAAAAGTCCTCGTTTCCAGCATTGATGCCAGGGACCCGGTAACCAAGGGGCATTCTGAATGGGTTGCGGAATACTCCGTGGGGATTTGCAACGAACTTGGAATGAACAAGGATTACCGGGAAATGATCCGGATCGCCGCATTGCTTCACGATTACGGAAAAATCGGGATCCCGGATTCCATGTTGAAAAAGGCCGACCGGCTGACGGAAAATGAATATGAATATGTCAAACTCCATGCCGACAAGACCCGGGAGATACTGTCCGGGATCAACTTTGAGGGACCGCTTCGCGAAGTGCCGGATATAGCCGGGGCGCATCACGAACGTCTCGATGGTACCGGTTACCCCCGGGGGTTGAAAGGCAAGGAAATCCCTTTTGGCGCCCGGATTCTTGCCGTCGCGGATTACTTCGAGGCCTTGACCGCCAACCGCTATTACAGCCAACCTCTGCCGCCGGCCCATGTGCTGGATATCCTGATAGAAAAAAGCGGCACGTTTTTTGATAAGCAGGTGGTCAATGCATTTATTCGCTATTACCTGAGAACTTACGGGAACCAGGTGGAAATGCGGGACACGGTGAGTTTATAGTTTATACAGTCCGGGAGATTTTCCCGTGCAGGCAATGATCGGCGTATAGGTGAACCTTCGGGGATCCAGGAAAAAATTGACAAATGCCTCGTAAAACCCCTCAAAGCCGTTGCTGAATTCGTTAAAGAAATTATAACCGGAATTTTTGGCTGCAACCAGAATTTTGCTTGTCCAGTTGAATTCGTCTTTTTCCTTTAATCTGCCGTAAATCAGGTGATGGGCGCTCAGGTCAACATCGATTTCCTGGAAATTCAAATCATAGAGATAAGAATAAAGCTTGCGGCCGGCATACGGATCAAAATCCCGTTTTTCCTCCAGAGCTTTCATCAGTCCCTTCAAGCTGGCTTCCAGGGGCTCGGGCAAACCATAATGATTGAGACAGTTTAAATCCAGGTCGATCAGGCAAAGAATGCCGCCGGGCTTTAAAAGGCTTGAGAGGTTCTGGACAATTCGGAAACTGGAGGTGCGGAAATATTCAAGCATGAAACGCACCCAGATGAAGTCGAAGGTGCCCAGGTCCTTCAATGGCGCATTGACATCCCGGCAGACAAAGCGGGTGTTGGCGTTCGCATAACGGCTGTTGGCATATTCGATCCGTTCGGCGGAACAGTCGATGCCGACAGCCTCACCACGGGGCTGTACCAGCCGCCCCAGAACATGAGTGGTTTTTCCCGGCCCGCATCCGATATCGGCAATCCGCATGTTAGGTTGGATTCCTGCCCACATGGCCTGCTTTTCGATCTTTTCCGGGTCGGTTTTGATCGCCATCCGCAGGGCTTCGTTTTCATTTTCCATCAGGTATTTACGCGCAAGCATGGTTTTTTTGCCACTTTTTTAGATGGTTTCGACAGCCGGCGGCTTCCTCTCCTGCACGGCGGCCGCAGGCACATATTGGCTCCCGTTAACGCCGCATGCAAAAGGCCTCGTCTGCCTCAAGCTTGATATTACCGGTATCCTACCCGATCATTTCATAAATTGCAATATAATATTTTGTTATATCACAAGATTTATTTGAAAATAAATAAATCCTGATTGTTACGCATGCCTATCAATTTTTGCCGCACCAGTGGTCTTTGGCAATGGCCGTTGATGGCAATAAAACAAGGCAAAGCGTCATGGCGGTATCTTGAACCGGGAAGAGGGTTTTTGGGTTAGCACGGAACCGGGGAGGGATCAGCTCAGCTGGTTGAAATTTTTGAAATAAGCATCTGTGTGCTCCATATTCAGGGCCCAGAGTGTATAGGTGCGTTCATAGGGCAAAGATTGGGCATCGGCATAGGAAAGGGGAAAAACCAGGAGAGGAAATGTTTTGAGTTCATATTTTTCAGAAAGTTGGTAAATGGGCTGGTAAAGGATGGAAGGGGAGAGTCCCTCGGGATCGAGGACAAAAACCGATATGGAACTGGTCAGGTCCGAGAGATTAATTGCAAAGTTTGAAATGTTGGCCATTAAAACGGCTTTCAGGGTATGGCGATGCTTGAGTGAATACAGCTTCCGCTGTCTTTTCAGGTTGAGCTTCTTGTATTCATTGGCCAGGTTGTGGCGTTCCGCCATTTCCGCATCCGGCCTCAGGTCCAGGGCATCCGGCAGCAGGCCGCCTGAGATATGCTCATAGAAACTGTTCAGTTCGTTCAGGTCCTGATGCGTGGATTTTTCCAACTGCCAGCCTTCCGGGAGTTCCTGATCGGTTTTCCGGTTTTTCCGGAAATGCAGATAGGCAAAACTGTCCATTGAACTTGCCTTTGGATCCTGGATATTATTGCAGATCCCCCCGAAGAAATGATTGCTGAATCGGTTTTCCGGACGGAAATAGCAGATCAGGTAGTCCATGTGGCTTGAGAACATGCGGTGGCTGTCATAAGTAAAGGAGCCGATCTGCTTGAGGATCTCGACGCTTACCCGGAGCCGGCTGGAGGGCAGGGCGGCCAGGTGGTGGATCAGCCAGGTGTTTTCATAGAAACGAAGCATGGACAGGTGCCCCTGGATCACTCCTTTCTGCTGCCATGTAAAATATCTGGAAATAGGGGAGTTGGTGGAGTAGAGAATGTCGTAGGTGGCCCGGATTTTTTCTTTGTTTTCCTGGATAAATTTATATTTCCGGGGATAGATAAAGCCGGCTTCAAAGAAAAAGCGCCACAGTTGATCCAGGTCCACTTCGTTGCAGATATATAGATTTTTGTTTTCGGCCTGATGAAGAAGGGAGAGAAGCCGCATGTGATCATCGCAATTCATGTCCAGAAAGGTGATGCCGCATTGAATTCGGGAGAAACCGGATTCTTCGGTTGTTTCCCGGCGATAGACGACCTGGGCCTTGCAGTCAAATTTAAAGGTATTGGCCAGTCGGATGGTCAATGCCGGAATAATCATGCCGGGAATCAGCACGGAGTTTTCTTCATCGTCTTCCACGCAAAGCCCGGAACCCGAAATATCCGTTGCTTTAAGGATTACCAGGTTATCGGTGAATGGGTGCTGGAACAGGATATCCGGGGTGGGGGAGAGTTCCAGGCGTTTGCTGCGGTATTCTTTCGGGCTGAATCGCTGAATGTTGTCTGTGAGGGGTTTTAAAACCAGGAATTTTTTCCCCGAAACGCCTTCTTTTTTCAGTATGGCGCATTCCCCGGAATAAAGCGTCCCATCGCCGTTGAAAACCAGCAGGTTGATTTTATGATGCAGGTTGAGCCATTGGTAGGCTTCCGTTGCCGAGGAATGAATTTCCACACGGAATGAATAGGCGCTGAAATCCACCAGGTGACCGAAAAAGACGATTCCGTTCTGTATCACATGGACGTTTAAGGCATCGCAGCTGAAGCGTCGCACCCTTCTCGAACTGCTTTGAAGGGATTTCTCCGGCAGGCTCAGGCAAACACCTTTTCGGTTAATGGCCCGGACCGGGGCATGGGCTGTTATAACCGCCTGATCCTCTTTGATGCAGAGGCTGTCCATGGCGTAGTGCTTTTGAATCTGCTCAAGGTCCGGCGCGGTCTGCCAGAGGCAGAGGAGATAGCTGCCAAAGCAGATTTGGGGGAAAACGTCAAAGGCAATGATTCGTTGGTCTTTTTCGTTTTTGAAATTCAGCTGGATTTTTTCTTTGTTGAAATTGATCAGGTTGAGCTTGTTGACCAATTGTTTTTTTCGGAGCGTCTTTTCCTGTTTTTTCAGCTTCGGTGCCGCGGGGGAGTCAATATCGGTGTCAATGATACGCAGGTTGGCTTTTAAAGGGGATCTGCCGTTTTCGGGGTCATCACCACCGCCCTTGGGATTTTTTGGTGCCTCTTCGGTATAATCCATATTAACTGTTTAATTTTTAAAGAGTTAAGTGGCAGCGGGCAGGCAGTTGCTCAAAAACTGAATCAAACTTCAACCGAGGGTTGAAGTATCGGTCTTTCGCATGTCTGCTGAATTAATATCCTAATCGGTTCGTACGGGTCAAGTCTTTAATCATTTCTGAAAAAAAAACCGTTTTTTTTCGGTGATATTGGTGCCAGGCGGTGTTTACCTTCTGAAATTATTGGAAAGTTGTTTATCCTGTTGACAGGGGTTCGCGGTTTATCTATTTTATTCATGTTTGCATCATTTTTGCATTTTTATGACCTGTAAAAAAAAGGTGAACAAGTAACCCTCAAATTTTGAAAGGCTCTGTCCAGGTTTAGACGATGCAGCTGATTACCACTCACAGGAGTACCGATTTTGATGCCTTTGCTTCCATTGTTGCCGGCACGCTGCTTTATCCCGGGGCCTGTTCCCTGCTGCCGAAAACAATCAATCCAAATGTCAGGGCTTTCTTTTCCATTCATAAAGACCTCTTTGAGATGAACAAGGTCGAGGAAATTGATTTCAGTCAGGTGGCCAAGCTGATCGTTGTGGATACCTGCCGATGGTCCCGGCTTGAAAAGATGGATAACCTTCAAAACCGGGCTGATCTGGAAATTGACCTGTGGGACCACCATGACGAGGCAAGCGACCTGAACCCGAAATGGGCCTGCCAGGAAAACATCGGGGCCAATATCACGCTGATGCTCCGGGAGATCCAGAAACGGAAAATCAGGTTAACGCCGATGCAGGCCACGCTTTTTTTAACCGGGCTCTACGAAGATACGGGCAATTTAAGTTTTTCCGGCACGACCGCTGAGGATGTCTACACGGCCGGCTACCTCCTTGAGAACAAGGCCGACCTCAATGTGCTTAACACTTTCCTGCAACCCGGCTACGGGGTGAAGCAGAAGGATATTTTGTTCGAGATGCTGAAGACCGCACCCCGTATAAAACTCGGCAATTTGAGCATCAGCATCAATGCCGTCCACATTGAGGGGCACGTCAGCAACCTGGCCCTGGTGGTAAACATGTACCGCGAGATTTTAAGCCTGGATGCCGCCTTTGGTATTTTTATCCATGATGACCATGACAAGTGCATTGTTATCGGCAGAAGTGCTGTTGAAGATATCAATATCGGCTCGATCATGCGAAGTATGGGAGGCGGCGGCCATCCCGGGGCGGGCTCGGTCATGCTCAAATCGGTCAATCCGGATGCACTGTACGACTGGATACATGAATTATTGAAAGGCAACCAGCAGGCAACGGTGCAGGTCAGCGATTTGATGTCTTACCCGGTTATCACGGTAACACCGGACACCCCCATGGAAAAAGTGGCCGAACTCCTGAAGCAGGAGGGATGCACGGGGGTTCCCGTGGTGGAGGCCTCGGGCCGGCTCGTCGGCATCATCTCGCGCCGCGATTTTCGCAAGGTTAAAGGCGCTTCGCGCATGAAAAGCCCGGTTAAAGCTTTTATGAGCACAAAAAATATAACCATTGGACCGGAAAACAGCCTTATGGAAGCCGCCCGTTTGCTGGTCAAGTATGATATCGGTCGGCTTCCGGTGGTCAAGGACGATCAGCTGGTGGGCATTATTTCCCGCTCAGACGCCATGCTTTATTTTTATGATCTTTTTCCCGGCTGATAGTGATGCGGGACCCGGCCGCCCTTTCGGCGGCTTTTAGGCCAGGGCCAGGACTTTTTCCACCAGTTTTTCAATGCCGGCGGCAACATCCTTGATACCGGGGCCGAGCATATAGGCAGGGGTGGTGACAATGTTGTTTTTTTCATCAACATGAATCTGGTCCACAGGGCAGGCCTTGTGGATTCCACCCATGGTTTCGATGGTCTCGGCCGTTTCATGGTCATTGCCAATGGTCACTTCCGGATGCCGGTTTTTCAGCACACCGGCGACCACGACCGGCGAAATGCAGATGGCTCCGATGGGTTTGCCGGAATCGGCCATTTCGGTGATGATTCGTGAAACCTCGGGGTGAGTGTCGGCATCTTTGCCTTTTATGGCAAAATCGCTCAGGTTTTTGGCTGCGCCAAAGCCGCCCGGAATAATCAAGGCGTCCAGGCCGGCGGCGGAAACTGTTTTTAAATCATGGATGTCGCCTCTTGCCACCCGGGCGGATTCGACAAGAACGTTTCTTTTCTCCCCTGTCGGCTCTCCGGTGAAATGATCCACCACATGGTATTGATCGTTGTCGGGAGCGGTGCAGACGATGGAAGCGCCTTTGCGATCCAGAGCCAGCAGGGTGAGCACGGCCTCATGAATTTCAACCCCGTCATATACACCACATCCCGATAATAACACGCCAACTGTTTTCATGAGCGACTCCTTTTTTAATGATCATCAAAAAATCCGGTCGGAAAAAATACTCGGTAAAGCAATCCCGTCCTTGTAACGGAAATAGTCCGCCAATATGGTGCTGTGATCAAATACAATGGGATCCGGCAGCTTGTCGCGTTCAAACAAACGGACGTTCTTGGCGTCATCGGCCGCCTGAGCCAGACCTGCCGCTCTTGCCAGAAATACCGTGGAAACTGTATGCTGCCGGGGATCGCGTGCCGGATCGGAATAAGTGTGAAATTGTTCGATCAGCTCTATATCCAGCGAGGTTTCCTCTTTTGCCTCGCGCCGGGCTGCTGCTTCAAGAGATTCTCCATAATCGACAAATCCACCGGGCAGGGCCCACCCATATGGCGGATTTTTCCGTTCGATCAAAACAATCCGGTTGTTTACGACAATGATTGTGTCTACGGTCAAAAAGGGGGTTTTGGGTTGCATCGAACTATCAGAAGAAGTTAGGTTGTGTTGGTACGGGTAACGGTTAACCGGTTTATTTACCGGTTAACCGATTTACTTACCAATGATTCTGTATCGAGTCAATATTTTATGATGAAAAATAACCCCCTGTATTAATTTTTGCAAAAACAGGCATACAGCTTTAAAAGGAGAAAAGAATGGAAAACCAGGTCTGGCATGCCGGCACACTGCTTGAAATGAGCGGGTATTACTGGAAGACGTGCACTTTGCACGCAGCGGTTAAGCTGGATATTTTCAGTCTTATCGGGAGGGGCCGGTTTTCCGCCGAAGCTCTCGCAAAAAGTTTAAATGCCGACACGGATGGTCTTGAGCGCCTTTTAAATGCGCTTTCAGCAATGCAGCTGCTTTCAAAAAATGATGAAGGCTATGCCAACACCGAGGCAAGTCGGCAATATCTGGACCTTCAGTCTCCGGATTATCTCGGATGGATGATCATGCATCACCACCATCTCGTGCAATCCTGGTCACAATTGGATCAGGCGGTGGCCTCCGGTTCCCCGGTCAGGGCTTCCGCGGCTGAATCTTCTGAGAAATGGCGTGAGTGCTTTCTCCGGGGAATGCATACCAATGCCAGGCTCCAGGCCCCGGCTTTGGTCCAGTCAATCGATTTGTCCGGCAGAGAAAGCCTGCTCGATCTGGGTGGGGGGCCCGGCACTTATGCGATTCATTTTTGCCGGGCCAACCCGGGGCTTCAATCGGTGGTTTTTGATCTGCCGGATTCCCGGCCGATAGCCGAGGCCAATATTCAAGAGGCCGGCCTGGGGGAGCGGATTCGTTTTCAGGCCGGAGATTATCACAAGGATTCAGTGGATGGGCGTTTTGATGTGGTCTGGCTTTCCCATATCCTGCATGCCGAAGGACCGGAAGCCTGTCAAAAAATAGTGGACCTGGCGGTTTCCGCCTTAAGACCCGGGGGGCGGATCCTGATCCATGAATTCATTCTTGCGGACTCAAAAGATGCCCCGGAGATGCCCGCCCTTTTTTCCTTGAACATGCTGGTGGGCACCCGTTCCGGCAGGGCCTATTCAGAGGCGGAATTAAAAGAGCTGCTGACAGCCGCGGGGGTGCGGCAAATCAACCGGCTTGATTATCGCGGGCCCACAGCGTCCGGCATCCTGTCCGGTCATGTCACGGCCTGATGTTTCCGGGCCAACGTCTATTCCCGGCCAACGCCGAAAAACCGCTAAACAGCAGCGGGATCCACCTTCTCCTGTATTTTGCCCTCGCTGTCCAGCAGGAAGATCAAAAAACCGTTGCTGGCTGCATCACGGGCCAGGTCCTCGAAAATGACCGCCTGAATTTCGTATTTTTTCCCCTGATCCCGTGGCATGTTGATAAAACAGGTCTGGGCCTCCTCTTTGCTAAGGAATGCTGGAATATAGGCGGTTTCCGCACTGTCCGGGAGCGTGTACCCGACAAATCGTTCATCCCCGCCCGGGTTTTCCACCGCCACAAAAACCCAAGAATCCTTTTCCGGTTGTTTGGCCATATCTGCGCAACCTCTCGAAAAAATACAAACGTTAAAAATTCAAAACAAAAAAAAAGGCTAAGTTTCGCCAAGGGTCCAACAATTGGCATGAAATGTCAAGCCTATCGCACTGTCCGGATGAACCGGGCGAATGTTCCGGACTGCCGGCCCTTCATTTGACAGTGTTTTGTAATTTGGTTATTTTAGGCAAAATCGGAGCACCTGCTGCTGTATCTTGCGGCCAATCGGGGGGTGGGCCGGGAGGGGAAGTCTGGGTCTGGCTTGAAAATCGCTCAACCTCTGCTTGAACTTATGCTATGCTGCGGGTTCGGTTTTTATTCGGGTGGCAGCGGCGTTATCAATTTTGATGGGAACACTTTTCCACTGCTTCAGGTTTGTAACGAACCGGTTTGTAACGAACCGGTTTTTAATGAATGAGGCAGCTTCTCAGTAAGGGATAAAACGATCATGGCAACTCATAGCGATGCTTCCGTAAGGGTGCTGGGTGTATGCCTTGGGGCTTCCACCGTGTCCGTGGTTGAACTTGAAGGGCCGGCAAATAACACGGCATTGAAGGACTTGTCCGGCAACACGGCCATTCAGGTGAAAACTCAGGCCGCATACGCTCATGGCGGCAATCCCAGGGACAAACTGATTGAAGTCCTCAGGCAAATCGATGTCAGCCGGTTTGACCGCGTGGCCGCTACCGGCCGCCGTTTCCGGCATTTTGTCGATTTGACAGCCATCTCCGAGCCTGAAGCTGTGGAGTATGCATATCAGTACGTCAAGCCCGCGGGAATTGACGCGCCTGCCATTGTTTCCGCCGGCGGTGAGACTTTCATGGTCTATGTCCTGAATGGGCACGGCCGGATCTCCAACGTGATCACGGGCAATAAGTGCGCTTCGGGGACCGGGGAATTTTTTATGCAGCAGTTGCGGCGCATGGGGGTTTCCCTTGAAGAGGCCGCCATGTGGTCGGCAAGCACGGAACCCTATGCCGTCTCCGGCCGCTGTTCGGTTTTCTGTAAATCCGACTGCACGCATGCAATCAACAAGGGGATTCCCAAGTCCCGGGTGACGGCCGGTCTCTGCCGAATGATGGCCAATAAAATTTTAGAGCTTCTGAAAAAGGTGGAACGAAAAAATATTATGGTCGTGGGGGGTTCCAGCCGCAACGCGATGATGATCCGATACCTTCAGGAGCACATCCCCGGCCTCATTGTCCCTGATGCCGCTCCCTGCTTTGAAGCCCTGGGAACCGCCCTTTGGGCCCTGACCCATGAAACAAAGGCCTGCCCCGCGCTCGAGAATCTTTTCCATGAACATGCCGCCTCTTTTGATGCCCTCCAGCCGCTGGAACGCTTCAGGGATCAGGTCAGCTTTAAATCAATGAAAATGGAGCCGGTTCAATCCGGAGATGCCTGTATCCTTGGGCTGGATGTCGGCTCCACCACCACGAAAGCGGTTCTTCTCAGGAAATCCGACAATGCCATGCTTGCATCCATCTATCGTTTAACTGAAGGGGACCCGGTGGGGGCTTCCCGGCAATGCTACGCCAGCCTGCTCAAACAGGTTCAAAAAGCGGTGGACCCCTCGCAAATCCATATACAGGGGCTGGGGGTATGCGGCTCCGGCCGGCAGATTGCCGGGCTCCACGCATTGACCGACGGTATTGTCAATGAAATTATCGCCCATGCGGCAGCGGCCGTGCACTTTGATCCGGAGGTGGACACCCTGTTTGAGATCGGGGGCCAGGACGCCAAGTACACCTATATTACCGCCGGTGTCCCCTCCGACTACGCCATGAACGAAGCCTGTTCCGCAGGCACCGGCTCCTTTCTGGAAGAGTCCGCCTACGAAACCCTCGGCGTGACGGTTGAACAGATCGGCGATGTCGCCATGAAGGGGGAGAATCCGCCCAATTTCAATGACCAGTGCGCCGCTTTCATTTCATCGGACATCAAAACCGCCATCCATGAAGGCATTGACCACAGGGACATCGTGGCGGGGCTGGTCTATTCCATCTGCATGAACTACACCAACCGGGTGAAAGGCAACCGCCCGGTCGGGGAAAAGGTGTTTATGCAGGGCGGGGTTTGCTACAACCATGCCGTCCCCCTGGCAATGGCCGCGCTATCCGGAAAGCCGATTATCGTCCCTCCGGAACCCGGATTGATGGGGGCTTTTGGCGTGGCCCTGGAGATCAAAAAGCGAATTGAGATGGGCCTGATGGCGCCGCAGAGCTTTGACTTGCAGACCCTTGCCGAGCGGGAGGTGACATATCACCCCGCGTTTACCTGCAAGGGCGGAAAGGAGAAGTGCGATCGCGGCTGTGAAATCCACGTTATCGGGATTGACGGGAAAAAATATCCCTTTGGCGGGGCTTGCAACCGATACTACAACCTGCGCTTCAACCTCTCATATGATGTCTCGAAACTGGACCTGGTCAAAATACGGGAGCAATTGGTTCTTGATGCCGCCGGAGCTGAATCCGCAGCCCCTGAGCGGCCTGTTTCCCCAAAAGGAAAAGTGGCCATTAACCGGAGTTTCCTGGTCCACACCTATTATCCCCTGTATGCCGCCTTTTTCTCCGGCATCGGCTTTGAGCCGGTTTTGCCCGAAGAACCGGCGGGTGAGGGGATTGATCAGCGCAATGCCGCCTTCTGTCATCCGGCAGAACTGGCTCACGGTTTTTTCCTCGCCCTTTTACGATCCGAGCCCGCCCCGGATTACATCTTCCTCCCCCATGTCAGGGGAATCCCGGTGGAAAACGGGTATCCGGTCTCCCAGGTGTGCCCCTTTGTCCAGGGCGAGCCTTTCTACCTTCAGAGCACGTTCAAACAGGAGCTTGAACAGTTGAAGCAAAAGGGGACGACCGTTCTGAACCCGCTCATCGATATGACCGGCGGGCTTGAAAAAGCCAAATCCGCGTTTGTGGACATGGCCCGGCAGATGGGCGTGGAAAGCGGGGATGCGGAATCCGCCTTTGCCCATGCCGTGGACAGGCAGCGGCGGTGCCAGGCTGAAATGAAGGAGATCGGGGCCCGAGCGCTTGCCGCTCTTGAATCCGATCCGGAGAAGCTCGGGGTGGTGATCTTCAGCCGCCCCTACAATGGCATGGTGGAGGAGGCTCACATGGGGATCCCCCATAAACTCGCCTCCCGGGGGGTGCAGGTGATCCCGATGGATTTTCTCCCGATAGAGCAGGAGCCGGTCAAGGATCACATGTATTGGGGGATGGGCCAGTTAATTTTAAAGGCCGCTCATTTGGTTAAGAAACATGAGCAGCTTTTCGGAACCTATATCACCAATTTTTCCTGCGGGCCGGATTCGTTTCTGATCGGCTATTTCCGCAGTATCATGGGGCAAAAGCCGTCTTTGACCCTGGAACTGGACAGTCATACGGCAGATGCGGGCATTGAGACCCGGATAGAAGCATTTCTGGACATTGTCGCCCAGTACCGGCAGCTGATCCGGCAGCAGCAGCTGCCAAGTCCCCCGAAGCCGGTCAAACCCGCCAGAACCGTTATGAAAAACGGGGAGGCCCTGGTGATCACCTCTGAAGGCGAAGTTCTGCCCATGACGGATCCGCGGGTGACGTTTTTGATCCCTTCCATGGGGCGGATTTCAACTGAGGCCATTTCCGCTGTTTTCCGGGATGCCGGCTACCATGTGGCGGCCCATCCCCCGGCTGACGAGGCGGTGTTAAAGCTGGGGCGGGCCAATACTTCCTGCAAGGAGTGCCTGCCGCTGATATTGACCACCGGCACCCTGCTCAACTACATTCACACCCGCAAGCAGGAAGACGAGGTGCTGGTTTATTTCATGCCTTCCGCATCCGGTCCCTGCCGTTTCGGCCAGTATAATGTGTTCATGCAGGAGCTGATCGAACGTCTGGGCATTGCGAATGTGGCCATTTTTACCCTGACCTCGGACAACACCTATTTCGGCATGGGCAACGGGTTTAATTATTACAAGGCCTGGTGGTCCATCGTGATCTCGGATCTTATGGAAGATATCCGTTCCATGATGCTTGCCAATGCAAGGGACCCGCAAAACGCCATGGAGGTGTTCGACCAGGAATGGGGCTGTATCCTCAATGCCCTGGAAAAAGGCAAATTTGATGATTTAACCCGTCAACTGGACCGCAGCATGACGCGGTTTTCCGGAATTTCCATGCTAAAGCCGCCGGAACAGGTGCCCACGATTCTTCTGACCGGTGAAATCTTTGTCCGCCGTGACGGGCTTTCCAGGCAATACCTGACGGAGCGCCTGGCTGAAAACGGATTTGCCGTGGTTTGTTCACCGGTTTCCGAGTGGATTCGGTATTCCGATTACATGTTAGGGGTGGATGGTCATTGGAAATCCATGTCAGCCGGGGAAAAACTGAAATTTTATCTTCGCCAGAAATTCATGAACCGCTATGAAAAACGCCTTGGTGCCCTGCTTTCGGAATCCGGCCTGATTTCGGCGCGGCCCTCGGATCTCGAAACCGTCATTGAAAATGCACAACCATATATTTCCAAACACCTGGGGGGAGAAGCCATTTTAACCATCGGCAGTTCCCTTACCGAAATCGCTCACGCGGTCTGCGGCGTTATCGCCATCGGTCCGTTCGGCTGCATGCCCAACCGCCTCTCAGAGTCCATACTGAGCGAGGCCATGCACCGGGACAACAAGTTGCAAACCCTTTCCGCGGACGGCCATATACGCGCTGTTCTTTCGGACTTTGATGATTTGCCTTTCCTTGCGATTGAAAGCGACGGGTCGCCTTTTCCCCAGTTGATCAACGCGAAACTCGAAGCGTTCTGCCAGCAGGCGGAACGGCTGAATCGACGAATGCAGGGTGTTTGACAGGCGATTGGGAAGCTCTTCGGTCAATCAACTGCCGGATGGCCGACAGGGATAATATACAGAGGCGCTTCCCTTTCGGGGAGCTCCAGCAGGCGGCTTACGGCCGAATCCCTGAATGCCCCGATCGGGACGGCGCCCAGATCCAGGGACACCGCCTGGAGCAGCACATTCTGCGCCGCGTGTCCGGCTTCCATAAAAACATATTTGATTCCCCGCTTGCCGTATTTCTTCGTTGTTCGCTCGTGAACCCCGGTTATGACCAGGGAAAGGGGGGCATTGCAGATGGCGGACTGGGAAAGGCCGGCCCGGCAGAGAGCTTTTCGGTGGTTTCCTGTTTTAAGCAGTTTCAGCTCATGTCTCTCAGGGGCGTAATGATAAATCCCCGGATCCAGGGAGTCCATATTTCCGGTGACAAGATAGACCTCCAACGGATAAAGCGCGCCGGCGGAAGGGGCCGTCCGAAATCCGCCGGGATGAGTGATGCCCTGGGCCGCCCATAAAAGTTGGGCCGCGTGCGCCGTTTTGACGGGCTTGTCGGCATAATGGCGCACAGACCGTCTTCTTTCCAGGCTCTTTTCCAGGGACGTCCGGCTGCTGGTTTCCGCCTGGGGCAGTTCGATAATCCGATTGTCATCCTTTTGCGCTATGACCGCCCCTTTGTCACCATTCAATCCCGGTGCTGACAGCAAGAGTGCGACTCCGAGCACGAGGATCCCGGCAGGGCGGCCGAATCTGGTGGAAAGACCGAATGGCATCATTTTTTCAATACTCCCGCGGCAGTTGATTGGAAAAAATTTGTAAAACTTGATAAACTTGCCTCTTTTATAAGTATAAAACACATTTTTCTTGACATCAACAGGGTCAAACAGTAAATAAATCAACTTTGTGTTGTTTTTCGGGCGGCTGACAGGGCGCTTCGGGACAGTGATGCAGTTTCTCCCAGATGCTTGGAAACATGAATACAAATTGCCGCTTGATATTATGGGAAGGAGCCCCCCGGTCCGCTGTCGCATTGATGGATCCCGAAACTATCGGCCGGCAGGATCCTTTGTGGCAAAGGGATCTTGAAGACTTGGGCCCCTGGGTGCCGGCAGCATCATTTTCAGCGGCGGAAGATATGCTCCCCGGCAGAACCTGGGAAGCCGCTCATGGCAGCGGTGACTTCCGAATCATTGTTTGCGGCCCCTGCCCCTCCGCAATGGATGTTGCATGGGAACTCAGCCGAAAAGGCAACTTGAGCCCCTGGGATTCAGTTCTTGCGGTTTCCCAGCAGGCCGGCAGAGGCCAGCACAGACGCAGTTGGTTATCTCCTGCCGGCAATATTTATGCCGCATGGCGCTGGCCGAATATCGAAAATCGGCCCGGCCGGCGTTGGGAGGGGCTGCTGTCGCTTCTTGCCGGCTATATCCTTGCTGATTGCCTTTTAAAAACAGGTCTTCCCGTAAAGATCAAATGGCCCAATGATCTGCTGCTCAACGATCGAAAACTCGGCGGCATACTTATGGAGCAGCAGCAAGGGCGGGTCATGGCTGGCATTGGTCTCAATCTGGCCAGTTATCCGGAGGACCATCTGATAGCCGACGGTTATGCCGTTGGGGCCACCAGTTGCCGCAGGGAGGGCATCAACGCCGGCCCGCTGGCTTTATGGCGGGAACTGGCCGCCGAAGGCAGGCTGAAGTACCAGCAAATTGTGGAATCAATGGCGCCAGAGGAGTGGCTCCCCCTGCTCAATCAACGCCTGGCCTGGATCGGCCGCCCGGTTCTGGTGAAAACCGGACCATCCGACAGTTTCGAGGCCACGGTCCTGGGCCTGGCCGCAGACGGGGGGTTGATGCTGGGCTGCGGTCAAACAACCCGTGTCATATATTCAGGCAGTTTAATCCCGACCTGATGGCGGTATGGGTGCCGCTCGCAGGACAATCAGGTCAGTCAATGCAACCAGAGGAAGCCAAAAAGCAAGGAAACCCATTTATGACGACCAAAACCTTTGACGACATTCGCCAGGAGATCGAGGGAAAGCCGATTTTAATCGCCAACCGCGGCATCCCCGCCCGGCGCATTACCCGATCCATTTCCGAATGCCTGGAAGCGGTTGCCATTTTGACAGCAACAGATGTGGACAAAACCTCGCCTTCAACCCTTGGCGCCCATGAACTGCTGCTCCTTGGAGAAGACCCCAATGCTTATCTGGACATGGATTTGATTATCCGGAAGGCCAGGGAGCGCGGTGTAATCGGAATCCACCCGGGGTGGGGTTTTATTGCCGAAAACGACCAGTTCCCGGCCAAGTGCCTGGCCAATGGCATTACGTTTATCGGCCCGCCGGCAGAAGCCATGAAGATACTCGGCAACAAAGTATCGGTCCGCAAGCTGGCAAAGGAGTTGAACATCCCCGTTGTGCCGGGCTCGGAAAACGCGGTCACGATTCCGGAGGCCAGGCGCCTGGCCGATGAAATCGGGTTCCCCATCATGCTCAAGGCCGAAGGCGGCGGCGGTGGTCGGGGGATCTATGAAATCTATTCTCAGGACCAGCTGGAATCCGCATTTAACAAGGCCTCTGTCATGGCCGAGGCCTCTTTCGGCAACCCCCGGCTCTATATTGAAAAATTTCTCACCTCGGTCCGCCATATTGAGATCCAGGTCATTGCGGATCATTACGGCAATGTTTTTGCGTTTGACGAACGGGATTGCACTGTCCAGCGAAACCACCAGAAACTGGTGGAAATAACCCCCTCGCCGTGGCCGAAAATGACCGGGGACCTTCGCGAACGCCTAAAAGCGTATTCCAGGGAACTCATATCTGCAGTGGGTTACTATTCCCTCGCCACTGTGGAGTTTCTGGTGGATGCGCAAGGCAACCCCTACCTGATCGAGGTCAACACCCGGCTTCAGGTGGAGCACGGGATTACCGAGTGCCGCTACGGAATCGATCTGGTCGAGGAGCAGATGGCCATTGCTTTCGGCGCGCGCCTGCGGTTCTCCGAGGCCGAAACCGTGCCATTCCAGCATGCCATGCAGGTCCGGATCAATTGCGAGGACCCGCAGAACAATTTTACCCCAAATGCCGGCATGATTACCCGGTACGTATCGCCAGGCGGGCAGGGGGTGCGGCTGGATTCCTGCGTCACGGAAGGCTATGAATTCCCTTCCCAGTATGATTCAGCGGCCGCTTTGCTGATTTCCTACGGCAGTTCCTGGTTTAAAACGGTTAAACTCATGCAGCGGGCGCTTCGGGAATACATGATCGGGGGGGTGAAGACCACGATTCCCTTCCATCTCCAGGTTATCAATCATCCCCGGTTTGTGGCGGGCGACTTTGATACGCGCTTTATCGAAGAAACCCCGGAGTTGATGCATTACACGGATCAGGAGCCCGAGGCGCTGCGGCTGTCCCGGCTGGTGACGGAAATTTCGGCCCGCGGTTACAACCCTTTTGTTGAATTGGGGCAATACCGGGGTATCTCCGACAAGCGGCTGGGCCGCCTGGAAGTGGTCACCCCCCGGATTCCCCCGGTTGCGGAAACCTATCGCTACCCGCGGGGGGACCGGGATGCGATCCTGGATTATGTCCGGGATTCCGATCGCGTTCATTTTACCGACACCACCACCCGGGACATCACCCAATCCAACAGCGGCAACCGCTTTCGCCTGGCTGAGGACCGGATCATCGGCCCCTACCTGGATGGATGCGGTTTTTTCTCACTGGAAAACGGCGGCGGGGCCCATTTCCACGTGGCCATGCTGGCCAATATGACCTATCCCTTTTCCGAGGCGCGGGAATGGAACCGGTTTGCCCCTCATACACTGAAGCAGATCCTTATCCGTTCTACCAATGTTCTGGGCTATCGCCCCCAGTCCAGGGGCATGATGGCCAAAACCGGGGAAATGATCTGCGAGCATTATGATGTGATCCGCTGTTTTGATTTTTTAAACCACATCGAAAACATGCGCCCTTTTGCCGAAATTGTGCTCAATGATTCCAGGAATATTTTCGAGCCGGCCATCTCCCTTTCTTATACCACCGGCTTTTCTGTGGATCGCTACTTAACCGTGACCGAGGAGATACTGCGGCTGGTCGCCGATATCTCCGGCGTCAGCAGCGATCTGGCGAGCCGGCGGATTATCCTGGGCTTAAAGGATATGGCAGGCGTTTGTCCGCCACGGTTCATGCGTCGCCTGGTGGAAGCCCTGCGCAAACGGTATCCGGATCTGGTGCTGCACTACCACAGGCACTTCACGGATGGCCTGTTCGTGCCGGCGGTGGGGGCCGCCGCCGCGGCCGGCGCCCATATCGTGGACACGGCCATCGGCGCATCGGTAAGGTGGTATGGCCAGGGCGAAGTGCTGTCAACGGCCGCCTACATTGAAGAGGAGCTTGGCGTTAAAACCCATTTGAACAAAGAGATGATCCGGGAGTGCGGTTTTATTCTCAAGCAGATCATGCCATATTACGACCGTTACTGCTCTCCTTATTTCAAGGGCATCGACTATGATGTGGTGGCGCACGGGATGCCCGGCGGCGCCACCTCCTCATCCCAGGAAGGCGCCCTGAAGCAGGGCTACATCCGGCTGCTTCCTTATATGCTCCGCTTTCTTGCCGGAACCCGGAAAATCATCCGCTACCATGATGTCACGCCGGGCTCCCAGATTACCTGGAACACGGCTTTCCTTTCAGTTACCGGCGCTTACAAGCGGGGCGGGGAACGGCATGTACGCCACATGCTGGATGTTCTGGAAGCTGTGGCGGAAACGCCTGAAGCCGATCTTTCCGAACAGACCCTGTGGGACCGCTTGAAGCTCTACCAGGACAGCAATGATGCCTTCCGTGACCTGCTGCTGGGAAAATACGGCAAACTTCCCCTGGGGTTTCCCCCGGATTGGGTTTACCAGAGCGCCTTTGGTCCGGATTATCAATGGGCCCTGGATAACCGGACGGAGGTCTCGCCCCTGGAATTTATCGAGGACATGGATTTTGAGGCGGAGAGGGAAGCCTTGAAGCAGCATATCGGCCGGGTACCCACAGAGGAAGAGTTCGTTCTTTACTTGAATCATCCCGGTGATGCCATAAAGACCATCGAGTTTCACAAGACCTACGGCGACCCCAACCAGCTCCCGCTGGATGTCTGGTTTGAAGGCCTGGAGCGCAAGCAGGAGCTCCAGTTTACGGACAGCCAGGGCAAGCCCCATAAAATGCAGATCCTCGACATTTCCCCTCCAAAGAAAAGCGGGTTCAGCGTGGTACGGTATCTCCTGGATTCGGAAATCTTCACCTGCCAGGTAAAAGTTGCCGAAACAGAGGGCAGGGAATCAGCAGACCAGCCAATGGCGGATCCGAACAATCCTTTTCACGTGGCAGCGCCAAGCAACGGGGATCTCTGGGTAATGTATGTCAGTGCCGGGGATTTTGTCAAAGCCGGGGAGGAGATTTTCAACATCTCCATCATGAAACAGGAAAAGGCCGTCACGGCCCCGGTCGACGGTGTTGTCAAGCAGGTTTGGAAAACCGCCAACTACAAGGAAAGCAAAAAAATGGTGCCGGTGGTCGAGGGCGAACTGTTAGTGGAGCTGGGCCCGGCCCCCTCTATCTGCCAAAGCTGTCATAAACCCGTGGCCATAGACGATTTCCTTTACTGCCCCTATTGCGGTGCAGAAGCGGGCGGCGGCGTATAGGGCCTGGTATTCGGGCCCGATCCCAGCCTGTTGCCGGGGATCGGGGCTCAACCGCCGGCATCAAGGGGCGGCCATTGGGTCAGATCGACATAATGGCCGGCAGCGGCCAGTTGGCTCAAGGCGCAGGCCAGATCTGTCACGGAGGACTGTTTGCCGCCGGATTCGTTGACGGCAATGGCTGTATGCTCGCGCTCTTTTAAGATGGAGCGGATCAGCCCGGTGAGGGCGGCTTTGGGGCCCACCTCGAGGAAGGTGGCCACCTGGTCTCTGGCCATGGATTCAATGTCAGCGATGAAGTTGACCGGGTTCAGGAGATGACGGCCCAGCAGTTCCCGGGCTGAATCCGCCTCCTGCGGGTAGGGCTCACCGGTGGTGTTGGCGTAAACAGGGATGTCTGACGGTTTAAACGCAACGGTTTCAAGAGCCTGCCGGAAAGGCCGGGCCGCCGATTCCACCAGGCGGCTGTGAAACGCGGCGGAAACCGGCAGCTGAAGTGCCCGGATATGGTTTTCCCGGCAGATGGCCAGCATTTTTTCAATTTCTCCACTGGGTCCGGAAAGCACTCCCTGATCCGGCCCGTTGCGGTTGGCCAGGATAAGATCCAGGCCATGCGCCGCTATCAGTTCCGGGATTTTTTCGATGGGGGTTTTCACAGCCATCATGCGCCCGGCATCCCCCTGTCGCGCGGCTTCCGCCATCAAGCGGCCCCTGGCCGCGGAGAGGCGGAAAAAATCGTCGCGCTCCATTCTCCCGGCGGCGTGCAGGGCGGTCAATTCCCCGTAACTGTGGCCGCATACCGCATCCGGGAAAACTGAAAAACGGGAAAGCAGATCCAGCATGATCAGGCTCATCACCCCAATGGCGGGCTGGGCCCACTGGGTCTGCCGCAGCGGCTCCTCCTGGGCTTTCTGTTCGGCTTTGCCTTTGGCCGGCGGGGGGTACATTCGGGAATGCAGGTGATTCGTCTGCTCCGGTTGATTCGGCTGATTCGGCTGATTCGGCTGACTCAGGGCGGCCTCCGCCTGTCTGAGCAGATTTCGGGGTTCCGTGCAACAGTGCAGCAGGTCGGCGCCCATATGTGCATACTGGCTGCCCTGGCCCGGAAAGACGAAGCCGATTTTTCCCCGGCGCCTGTTTTCACCGAAAAATATATTTTTTTTCCGCCAGTTGGGCGCCGGTTCATTATTCAGGTAATACCGGCATTGTTCCAGGAGCTCCCCGATGTCAGCGTCGGGCGGGAGCACGCAAAGCAAGCGGCAGGCGGCCTCATGGGAGAAAGCCTTTCGTGCAACCCGGCATTTTTCCTGTATTTCGGCGAAATCACAGGCTTCGGAGACCAACTCCTTTAAACCGTCACGGATGCCCTGCCGACTCGAAGCGGAAAGCGCAAGGAGTGTCAGGTGCGGGCGCGGTGTGTTTTTTATTTTTTCCATTTTATTTTAAAAGTTTATGGTCTATTTTTCATGTTTTGCTTTAAGGTTGTTTGAATGTCCTCCTGAGAATGAAGTTCTGTCTTTTTGAGTAGGGGGCTAGTACCATAAAAATCAGATAAAGACAAAAATTTTACCCTCTCTTTGCTATCTTTTGCCGAGGTCACCGGCATTGTCCCGGGCAATGACCGCTGATGCGCATGCAATGATGCAAAGATGCGTAACGCCCGGTTCAGGTTCCGGGAAGGGAGCGCCGCGGATGCGGGTCATTGGTAAATACGAGGTGAAAGGGCTGCTCGGCAAGGGCGGCATGGGAAAGGTGTACAAAGCCATGCTGCCGCCGGTTGGCAAAATGGTGGCCCTTAAACTGCTGACGCCGCACGAGCATATGCAGCAGTTGCTTGGCCGGGAAAAAATATGGGCCCTTTTCCACGATGAAGCACGGGTTCTGGCCAATATCAGCCATCCGCATGTGGCCTCCCTTCTGGACTTTGATTATGACCGGGCAGGCCGGCCTTTTTTTGTCATGCAATACTTATGCATGAATATCGGCAGCCTGATCGGGGAATCCTATGAGTTTGAAAAACCCACGCGCCTGCTTCCGCCTGAGCGGGCAGCCCGGTATATCGCCCAGGTTCTCGATGGCCTGGACCGGCTTCATCATGCAGGCATCATCCACCGTGACATCAAACCCTACAACATTCTGTTGACTGATGATGACCGGGTGAAAATCATCGACCTGGGCTTGTCCCGCCTCCGCGGGGAAGTACGGTCCCTGCCGGAATCATTTAAAATCGGCACCCCTTTCTATGCACCCCCGGAGCAGGAGGCCCGTCCGGAGCAGGTGGATGAACGGGCGGACCTTTTCAGCACGGGGGTTATGCTGTGGCGGATGCTGACCGGCCTGCTTCCCCCTGAGGCCGGGGAACCGCAGGCGCCCTCGGAGATTAACCCGCTTTTGGGGACAGCCTGGGACGAGGTCTTGTTAAAGGGCATTGCCAGGGAGGTTTCCGGGCGGTTTCAGAGTTGTGGTCAAATGCGCCGCGCCCTGGAGGAGGCGCTTGCTGACTGGCGGGCGAGCATGGAGCAGACCTGCCGGCTGGCGCCCCTGAAGGCGCCGGCGCCGGAAGCCCGAAATCCAGAGAAGCCCCGCCGGCGACCCGCGAAAGTGCGGCTGGCAGAAGCCCCCCTCTATTTCGGCCTGGATGAATTGCATCGGCCGGTTTCCCGGGCTGTTGGCAAATACCGGGAACAAACCGGAGAAACGGTCTGCGATACGCTGCATGGATTGATCTGGCAGCAAAGCGGCAGTGCCTACCCCATGGATTGGCCTTGCGCGCATGAATACATTAAACAGTTAAACAGGGGGATGCTGCCGGGGGACAACTTGTGGCGGCTGCCAACGGTTGCGGAGTTGACTGCGCTGCTTTTCCCCAAAAACCGGATGGGCGATTACTGTCAGCCGCCGGTTTTTGATCAACACAAAAACCGGCTGTGGAGTTCCGACAAAAAATCCTTTACCGCCGCCTGGTATGTTGACACCGACCTGGGGTTTGTGGGCGACCGGGACATGAGCTGCCGGTTTTATGTCCGGGCGGTTTCGGATGCCTGATCAATGAACTCCCGGATAAGCGAAAAATAGCTTTTTCCGGCGATCAGGAAGATGGTGTTGTGATCCGCTCCTTCAATGATACGGATGTTTTTGACCGGCGCCGGTGAGGCCTGGTACAGCGCCTGGCCGTGCGCGACAGGGATTATGCCGTCCTGCTGCGCATGGATAATCAGGGTGGGCCCGGCATACCGGGCAATTTTGTCGATATTGATCCGGTTGACACCGTCGCTTCCGGATTCGGGATTGTCCTGCCAGCCTCGGGTATCAAGACCGATGCGGGCCAGCAGATCCAGGGTATAAGCGAATCCGCTTTCAATGATGAGCCCCCGGCACTCCCCGGGGTGATGAGCGGCCAGTTCCAGGGCGGGGGCGCTGCCCAGGGAGCGCCCCATAATCCACAGCGGCCCCGGGCGTGTGTTTTGGTGCATCCACTGGCGGATATGGTCAAAAACAGCATGGGCGTCCTGCAGCATGGAGGAGGCATCCGGCCTGCCGCTGCTTTTCCCGTAACCCCGGTAATCGGAGACCAGCAGATTCAGGCCGAACTGCTTGTAAATCGGGCCGATATCATCGTAGTCGGCGGCGATCTCGCCGTTGCCGTGGAAAAAAAGGATATGCGGGCTGCCGGCCTCGCCCGGATACAGCCGGGTATTCACGGTGACGCCTTCATCAACCGGGGTGAAAATCTCCGAGGTGCCCGGCGGCAGGCGATCCAGCGGGTCTTTTCTAGGATGGAAAAGTAATGCCGTGATTTCGGGTCGATCCAGTAATGACGCCTGATTTTGTTTTGACATGGGACCTGCCTTTGCTTATAATAAGAATTGATTTTCCCGTCGCAGGAACAGGGGAAAAAACAAGAGGGAAAAAACTTGAACTGAATTTATTCTTTCGATACTATCATCCCTTATCTTTATAATGTAAAATGAGGTTGCATGAAATCAAATTTTAAATCCCGACCCCACTTCAAACCGGCTTCCCGCATTTATCCGGCTGTGCGCAGCCGCAGGGGCTTTACCCTGATTGAACTGATGGTGGTCATTGTCATATTGAGCATACTCGCTGTTTATGTCGCGCCGAAACTCGTGGGTCGCGAGGAGCAGGCCAAGCAGGTGAAAGCCCGGGTGGATATCCAGGGAATTGAAACCGCATTGAAGCTCTACAAGCTGGACAACGGCACGTACCCCACGACCGAGCAGGGCCTGGAAGCACTGGTCCGTCCCCCGGAGAGCGGAAAAGTGCCCAAAAACTGGCGCGAGGGCGGCTATATCGAGAAGGGCAAAATCGCCAAAGACCCTTGGGGAAATGAATATATCTATCTCAGCCCCGGCAGCCACGGGGATTATGATATCCTCTCTTACGGCGCGGACGGGGAGCCCGGCGGTGAGCAGGAAAATGAAGATATTAAAAGCTGGGAGATCGAATAAGACATGCTGAATTTTTCCCGGCTGTGTCGATCACTATTGCATTGAGCCCGGTTATTGTTTCCAGATCAAAGCCAAACCTGAAGCCCCGGGGGTTCACCCTGATAGAGCTGGTCGTGGTCATCACCCTGATCAGCGTCATGATGGTTTTTGCCGTTCCCCGCCTGAGCACCAACCTGTTGTCATCGGATTCCCGCGAAGTGTCCAAATGGATTGTGTTGACGGTCAAATCGCTCAAGGAACAATCGGTGCGCCAGGCAGTTGCATTTACCCTTCACGTGGATCTGGACAACCATAAGTTCTGGACTTCCAGGGACGTGCCGCAGTTGGAAGCGGTTGACGCCTTCGCTGACATTGAGGAATTGGAAGACCTTGCGGAAAACAAGGAAGATGAGTTGGAACTGCCGGGCGGGTTCCGTGTGGTGGATGTGGTGTTTCCCGGGAAGGAACCCCGAAGAAGTGGCGTGGTGCCGATTCGTTTTTACAAAAAGGGCTATTCGGATCAGGCCATGATTCATCTTGAAGATGACCGGGCCGGACGGGTCACCTACGAGATTGAGCCGTTTTTGCTGCAGGTGCAGATCCATGAGGAATATGTGGAATTTTAACAGGCTGGAAAAAAATATCGGCGCTGCGGCCGGTTTTACCCTCCTGGAGGTAATGGTTGCCCTGGCCATAATTGCCATTGTCCTGGTTTCCGTGCTGCGGATGCAGGGGCAGACCATTTCGATGAACGCGGCCTTTCGGTTCTACACCATTGCCCCTGAACTGGCCATGTCAAAAATGACGGAGATCCGGCTGGATCCGGATGCGGCGGACCTGGCCGCCAGCGGCGGTTTCGGGGATGCCTTCAGCGACTACCAATGGAAAGTGGCAACTGAAGAGCTCAACCTGGTCACGGATGAGGACAGGGAGATGACCTTGCAACGGGTGGATGTCACCGTGACCTACATGGAAGACGAGTATGCGTATACCGTTCGGGAATATCTGCCGGCGGAAAACAGCGCCTTTTAAAAATACGCGGGGCTTTACCCTGCTTGAAATCCTGGTGGCCATTTTCATATTCGCGGTTGTCATGACGACCCTGTACGCCTCCTTTAATGCCGTGATATCCAAAAACGAGGCGATCAACGAGGGGCGGGGGGTTTATGAGATGGCGCGCAATTGCCTGGATCGAATGGCAGATGATCTGGCGGCCGTTTATGTGGAAAGGCCCCCCTTGTACGAACCCCCGGATTTCGATGATCCCGAGGACCCTTATCGGTTCGTGGCTTCTGAGGAAATCGTGGGCTCCGAGAGTTTCTCCCGCCTGCGCTTTGCCGCTGATGCCCATTTGCCCATGGGCGGGGAAAAGACCAGGGGGATCGCCGAAATTGTGTATTATCTCAAGGAGTCGGAGGCTATGGACCCGGGTTTTGCCCTCCGCCGTGCCGATACCGCTTACCCCTATGATGCCTCCGAATATGCATCCTATGAGGAATCGGCCCCGGATCCGATTCTTTGCCGAGGCGTGAAGTCGTTTTCGCTTGACTTCCGGGATTCCGAAGGCGAGTGGCAGCCCGAGTGGGATTCGGAGAACAGCAGGGGAAAATTTGCCACTCCCGGGGCGGTGCGAATTCAGCTGAAAGTCTCGGATGGCAGCAACTCCCATGCGTTTGAAACAACGGTGACCCTGCCGGTCCGGCGCGAAGCACTCGAGGAGGGGAGGAAACGGCCCTGATGCGGATTCCGTTCAACAGGCCGAACAGGGGAATTGCCCTGATCGTCACCCTTACCATCATTACCCTGCTGGTGACTGTCTCGCTTGAATTAAACCGCCAGGTCCGCTCCGCCGTAACCGATTCGGCGGCATTTCGGGATCGGGTGACCCTCAGGCACATGCTCAACTCAGGCATTAACCTGGCGGAGGCGATTCTGGTTCGGGACAAGCAGGACAGCGAGGCCGATTCCATCCAGGAAGATTGGGCCAACCCGGAAATAATTCAGGAACACCTGGCCCGGCTGGAATTTGAGCAGGGCGAACTGTCCCTTGACATCAGTGACGAGATGGCGCGGATTCAGGTCAACGCGCTGGTGTCTTTTCCCAAAGGCCGGAAGTTCAACGAAAATCAGCACAAACTGTGGCAGCGCTTTATCAATCTCCTGCTCACCCGGCAGGAGGAAACCGAGGAATCCTTTTTCAGCGAATCCATTGAGCCGTCGGAAATAATCAACCCCGTCAAGGATTGGCTGGATTCCGGCGACGATGATGCCATTACGGGGTTAACTGGGGCGGAAGAGGATTATTACCGGGACCTGGATCCTCCGTACGGCTGCCGCAACGGACCTATCCGGCAGTTGGATGAATTGCTTCGGATCAAAGGCATCACCGGCGAGCTTTTTCACAGCAGCGAAGCCGCCGGGGATGGCATTGGCCAATATATGACCGTGCACGGGTTGCAGGAGGCGGCCAATGGGTTCACCTATCCCGGAAAAATTAATATCAACACCGCAGAAATTCCGGTGATCGCCGGCCTTCTGCCAGCCGGAAGGGAATTTCTGGCCCCTGAAATCGCGGCTTATCGGGAGGAAAAGCAGGAAGATGAATATGTTTTCGAACTGAGCGGCTCCGATTGGTACCAGCAAGTGCCGGGCTGCCGGGATGTCGAAATTAATCCGGAGCTGATCACCACCCAGAGCGATATTTTCCGCATAGAATGCCAGGGGAGGTTAAACGACATGAAAATGACCGTCCGGGTCGTGGTTGAAAGACACAAGGAAAAAGAGAGCGGAAAGTGGGCGTGCCGGGTGTTGAGCCAAAAGTTTGAATAAGGCCCTGAAAAAAAACCCATGGTTTTCCTTCCAGACGCCTGATAGGCGAAAAAATTCGGTTTGACACAGGCAGTGAGGCCGATTAAGATGTTTGCCGGCGGACACCTTGGGGTTTATTAAAAACTTATTGTTATTATTTAAAAATTAGCTCATGAGCAGAACTTATCTTTGCCTGGATATCCGGGAGCAATCCATTTCCGCCTTGCTGCTGAAGAGCAGCCTGAAGGGAAACACGGTCGAGGGGCATCTGCACCTTCCTGTCGAACCTGCCGAAGACATTGGAAATCCATGGCATGCAGGGATTTCTTCCGTTGTGGAGCAGCTGGACACAAGGGGTGCGGTGTGTTTGGTAACCTTGCCGCCCGCCCTGGTGTCTTTCAGGAACTTAAGACTTCCCTTTAAAGACAATCGGAAAATCCGCCAGGTGTTGCCTTTTGAAATAGAGCCCTTGCTGCCGTTTCCCCTGGATGAAGTGATTTTGGATTTTCATCCGGTCAGGCAGGCGGAATCCACGGATCTAATTGCGGGTGCGGTGCAGAAAGCCGCGATTCAACCGATTCTCGACGCCCTGGCCGTTTTTCGGCTCAAACCCCGGATCATCATTCCCGGTGGGTTCCCGGTGGCTCTGTGTCTTGCCCGGCAGCGGCAGGAGGAAAGTTTTTTGTATCTTGACATGGATGAGGCGACCATTACGCTTTTTGCGGTTGTATCCGGCCATATCCACATGGTTCGCTCCGTGTATACCGGGCAGGTTTCCCCGGAAGTGACGCTTCGGACCCTGAAAACCCATGTCCGTCGCATGCAGGCGGCTTTTGAAACCGTCTACGAATACCATTTCGATCCGGCCATGGTATGCTTTTCGGGTCAGGGTCCAGACGATGAAACCATTGAAAGGGCCTTTGCCGACCTCTGGGATCTTCCTGTGGAGCCGGTGGCGATGCAGCGCTATTCCGAGCTTAAAATCCAGGCCGAGGCAAATGCGGCTGCGCCTGAACACATCAACAACCCCCTGGCTCTGGCAGCCGTTGATTTGTCGGGAATGGCTTCGCTTGATTTCTTTCAGCAGCGCCATGTCGTTTTCCGCTACTGGGAAGAGTATAAGGCCGATATTATCAAAACCGGCCTGCTTGGGGTTTTTGTTTTGTCAATTGCAATGGGCGGGTTGATCTTTGAGGTGCGTCAGCTCAGTCAGCAGGTCAAACAGGTTGACAAACGAATCGAATCCATTTTTACGACTACGTTTCCCGAGGTTTCCCGAATCGTGGACCCGCTTCAGCAGATGCAGGTCAATGTCAGGCAGGCACGGGGCAAAAACGTTTTTGCCGATATCAGGGAGGACGGGGTATTAAACATTGATATCCTGAAAGATTTGAGCCGGCTGATTCCGGCCGGTACGGATGTGGTGATCACCCGCTTTGTCAAGGGGGAGGATTCGGTTCTGGTCTCCGGGCACACGGACACCTTCAACGCCGTGGACGATATCAAGGGAGCGCTCTCATCCTCCCGGATTTTCAGGGAAATCACCATCAGCTCGGCCAATATGGACCAGTCCGCCAATCGCGTTCAATTCAGGCTCAAGCTGGAAATCTCATGATCCCGCAGTTGAGCTGATCCACGGGCACTTTATATATTATGATGAATATTAAACTGAACCAGCGGGAAAAAATCGTTGTCTATGGAGCGGGCCTGCTTATTGTACTGTTTCTGCTTGCCCAGGTCCTCATTTCGCCGCTTTTTGAAAAGCGCGAAGAGCTGGGCAGCCGGTTGCAGAATAAGCGCCAGGCACTTGCGGAGATGGAACAGCTGCAGGAAGACTACCAATCCCTCCAGAATAGTATTTCCGCTTCGATGAACCAGTTTAAGAACCGGCCGGGCGATTTTACCCTTTTCTCCTTTCTGGACCGCCTGGCCGGTGAGACCGGCATCAAGCAGCATGTCAGCTATATGAAGCCGTCCACAACGATCAACGAGGAAACCGGGGTGAATCTCTCCCGTGTTGAAATGGAATTGCAGGCCATCTCCCTTGAGGATCTCACCCGCTATCTTTATCATGTTGAAACCTCGGAAAACATGGTAATGGTTAAACGTCTTTCCATTTCCCGGAAGGAGCGGGAAGGCGGCCTGATTGATGCCGTGCTTCAGGTGGAGACGGTTGCGGCATAACAGAAGCGATGCCCGGCCGCCATTATCCGGCGCCTTAAAGCGAACAGACAAGAGTAGAAGACATTATAATTTATGAAAAAATGGAGCGCCTACATAATCTACGGGATCATCGCCCTGCTGGTGTTTTTATACCTCCTGTTTCCTTCAGGTCCCGTCAAGCAAGCCATTGTTCGTCAGGTCGAGTCGAGGGCGCCTGCCGTGGCCGTTGCCATCGAAGACATTGCACCGACCCTCCCGCCGGGCATAAGCGTGAAAAACCTGCAGGTGTCCCATCAGGACCAGCCGGTTTTCCGCTCTTCCCGATTAAGCGTCACCCCTGCCTATTTAACCCTTTTTTCCCAGCGAAAGAGGTTTAACTTCAAGGGGGAGGTATACGAAGGGACTTTGAACGGGAGGGGAGCGGTGGAAACCGCGCCAAAACCGTTTTATTCCGCCGATCTTGCTTTTAGCGGCGTCCGGCTCGGCAAAATCGAGGCGTTAACCGAAATGGTGCGGCACCAGGTGGACGGTATTGCCGAGGGACGCGTTCAATACGATACAAAGACCGGCAGTTTTGGTGAAGGGGAGGCTGAGGCCACCATCAAGGAATGCCGCGTGACATTGGAGACCCCCCTTTTTGGTTTTGAATCCCTTGAAGTGGGGACGGTCGATACGGTTTTGGAATTAAAAGGGAATACAGCCCGGGTCAAACAGATCCGGATCAACGGCAGGCAGGTAACCGGCAATGCATCCGGAACAATTGGCTTGCATCGCCCGTTAAACAGGAGCAGGCTCGACCTGAAAGGGACAGTCAAGCCCCATCCTTCCTTTATCAAGGAGCTGGGACGAGCGGTGCCGTCCCGGATTTTGTCCATGGGCGACTATGTGGAAAAGGGCGTGCCTTTCCGCATTTCGGGGACCCTTGAGCAGCCGAAAATTTCCCTGCGATAAGCGTTAATGAAGCCATGATCAAACGTTTTTTAATATTGCTGAATCTCGGGTTGATAACCCTGGGGATCTATCTGGGGGTGGACCTGTTCTACCAGGTGCTGGTCGGGCAGCTGCTGATGCCATCCGTCATTGATTCACAGGGCTCTCCATCCGGATCCGCTGCCAATGGCCAGGGGTCTGAAAAAAGACGCTCCGGCTTGAGTTTTTCCGAATACAGGACCATTGTGGACAGGGATCTGTTTAAAACCGCTGCGGCAGGGAAAAGCAATGAACCGGAGGCCGGGGATATCCAGCTGGACAAACTCAAAGAAACCAAGCTTAATGTTAAGCTCTGGGGAACCGTTACCGGCAGCCCGGAGAGGGATTATGCCGTCATTGAGGACAAGAACAAGCGTGAACAGGGGCTGTACCACAAGGGCGACACCATTCAGGATGCGACCATAAAAATGATCCTGCGCAAAAAAGTGGTCCTGCGGGTGGGCCAGGAGGATGAAATCCTGGTCATGGAAGATGAAAGTGAACCGCCGGAGCGCACCGCCGGTTCTTCCCGGCAGCAGGAATCCCATGATTTCGGTGCTTCCGATGAAAATATCCGGATTGACAGAAGCGAGGTCGATTCCGTGTTGAGCAATATCAACCAGCTCATGCAGCAGGCCAAGGTGCGGCCTTATTTCAAAGACGGAAAACCCAGCGGACTGTTATTAACCCACATCCGGAGGAATTCATTTTTTACGGAGCTCGGCCTTCAAAGCGGTGATATTGTCAAGGGGGTCAATGGCAGGGAAATCGAATCCGTTGATGATGCCCTGGAATTTTACAACCGGCTCAAATCGTCATCCTCCGTTCAACTCGAAATCGAGCGCAGGGGGGAAAAAAAATCGATTTCCTATGACATCAATTGACATCATTTGATATCAAGCAGCCTAAACCGCGGCGCGCGGCTGCTTGGAAAGAAACTGACGGATTCCGGAACACACATTATTTTAATTATTACATATTGAAATTGGACCGCAATTATGCAGAATTTGTGGAAAGTGGCGTTGCTCGTCGGATTACTCGGACTGGCGGCAATTTTTTCCGTTCAACCCAGTGGGTTTGCCCAGGATGCACAACCGGTGCCGGCCTCTGAAAATCCCGATGAGGGGGATTCTTCCGGGCGGTATGTCTCCATTGATTTCAATGATGTCGACATTGAAGTCTTTGTGAAATTCATCAGCGAGCTGACCGGCAGGAACTTCGTGGTGGATCAGCGGGTCAAGGGCAAGGTGACGATTGTTTCACCGACCAAGATTTCGGTTAAAGAGGCCTACAAGGTATTTAAATCCGTCCTGGACGTACACGGCTTTACAACCGTGGATGCCGGGGAGGTGACCAAAATCATTCCTTCCCCTTATGCCCGGACCATGAATATTGAAACCCGCCTGAAAGAGGAAGCGGATTCGCCTGAGGATAAAATCGTCACCCAGTTGATTCATCTCAAATACGCCGACCCCAACGAGGTCAAACAGCTTTGTGCCCCGCTGGTCTCCAAAAGCAGCGTGGTGCTTGCGTATGAGCCGACCAACATGCTCATTATCACGGATGTTTATTCCAACATCACCCGCTTGATGCGGATTATTGACGCCATTGACGTCACCGGCATCGGCAAGGAGATTTCCGTCATCCCGGTGACGCATGCAGATGCCCAGGAATTGGTGCGCATAGTGGATTCGGTTTTCAACGAACCGCAGCAGCAGGGGAAACGGCGCAATCAGGCCATCACCCTGGTAGCGGATGAGCGCACCAATATCATCGTGGTTTTGGCAAGCGAGGGGGATACCGGGCGGATTGAACAATTGATTGATATGCTGGACAAGGAAATGCCCAAGGGCAAAGAAAAGGTTCACGTGGTATACCTTCAGCATGCCAAGGCGGAGGATCTCACCCAGGTGCTGCAGGAAATCCCGACCAAGGGGGGTTCCGGCGAGGAGCAGGGGAAAAAGATGGCGCCCATCGTGTCTGAAGACGTCCAGATAACAGCTGACAAGTCCACCAACAGCTTGATCATCCGGGCTGAAAAAGACGACTACGGGGTGCTCCAGGACATCATTGACAAACTCGATATCCCGCGCTCCATGGTTTACATCGAGTGCCTGATCATGGAGATCAACAAGGAGAAATCCCTGAACCTGGGAGCGGAGTGGATTTCCGGGGGTGAAGCCAGCTATCAGGACAAGAGCGGGGTTGTCGGCGGCGGGTTCTCCGGAGGCGGGGCGCTGGGCGGCGACGCCGGCTATTTCTCCTCCATGGCTTCGGCCACGGGGCAGGCCTCGGCGGCATCCGCCCTGCCTCCCGGGTTTTCTCTCGGCGTTTTCGGTGAAAATATAACTGTGGGGGACTTGTCCCTGCCCACCATTCAGGCGGTGGTCCAAATGTACAAAAAGGACAAGGATGTCAATATTTTATCAACTCCGCAGATTTTGACCACGGACAACGAATCCGCCAAAATTACCGTCGGCAAAAACGTGCCTTACCTGACCCGTGCGGCCACCGGGGATACCAACTACAGCAATTACGAATACAAGGATGTGGGCATCAGCCTGGACATTACGCCCCAGATCAACAAGGATCGCCAGATCCGGCTGGAAATCCTCGAAGAGGTGACCAAGCTGGAGACCACCACGGACCTGTTCCAGCCCACCACCCTTAAACGCACCATTGAAACCACTGTTCTGGTGGATGATAAAAACACGGTGGTGCTGGGCGGGCTGATCGATGAGAGCCTTTCCTCAACCCAGTACAAGGTGCCCTGCCTGGGCAGCCTCCCGCTTGTCGGCTGGCTTTTCAAATCCATGGGCAAATCCAATGATGAGACCAACCTTTTTGTTTTTCTCACCCCTCACGTGGTTAACGGGGTGGAGGATGCCAAAAGTATTTACGATGAAAAGCAGGAACACCTGGAAGATAAAGTTAAAGAAGGCAAAATCAAGCTCTATGATGACAAGCACAATCCATTTCGGGTGGAGCCGTCTGAAAACGCCCCATTTGCCGAATAATCGTGACGCCTTGGTGGTAAAATCATGATCAGCAAGCGCCTGACTGATATTTTATGCAATGATTACGGGGTGTCTGAAACAGCCATGGAAGAACTGCGGGCGGATCCGAGCGCGGACACCGCGGAGTTTTTTGTAAAGAAGCAGCTCATCTCGGAATCCCAGCTTCTGGAGGCCTACAGCAAGCTCTATGAGATCCCTTATGTGCCCACGCTGCCGGTCGATGAATTCAGCATGGAGTTTGCCCGCAAGGTCCCCATCCAGTTTTTGAAAAAGTTTGTTCTGATCCCCCTGGAATGCCAAAGCCCTGTGGCGGGGATCCCATGCGCTTCACCGGATACGGCGAGTCCCGGTCAGCCGGCCACCGTGATAGCCGTTAATGACCCGGCCGCTTTTCAGCCCCTGGATGATTTGGTCCGGATTCTTAAACTGACGGATTATCAGCTGGTTCTCGCCACCAGGGATTCCATTCTCTCACTCATCAATATGGCCTATGACAGCAGCCGGGATACCGCTCAGCAACTGGTGGCCGACATGGAGGAGAACGGGGCGGATATCATCAGTGAAATAGAGGAAACCGCCGACCTTCTCGATGACACCAGCGATGCCCCGATTATCAAGCTGGTCAATCACATTATTTCGCAATCCGTGAAAATGGGGGCCAGTGATATTCACATTGAGCCCTACCAGAACAGTTTTAAGATCCGCTACCGGATCGACGGCGTACTGTATGATTTTCTCTCACCGCCCAAGTGGATGCAGTCGGCGTTGATTTCCCGGATCAAGGTGATGTCCAAGATGAACATTGCCGAAAAGCGCCTGCCCCAGGACGGGCGTTTTGAGGTGAAGATCGGGGACCAGAGCATCGATATCCGGGTGTCCAGCATCCCGATCACCCATGGCGAACGCATTGTGCTGCGGCTGCTCAACAAATCCAGTTCTTTGCTGCAGCTGCCGGACCTCGGCCTCTCCAGCGACAAGCTGGAGCAGGTCAACCGCATGATTCGCCTCTCCCACGGCATCATTCTGGTGACCGGCCCCACGGGCAGCGGCAAATCAACCACTTTATACGCTGTCCTGTCGCGGATCAATTCGCCGGATATCAATATCATCACCATCGAGGACCCGGTGGAATACCAGTTGAAGGGGGTTGGTCAGATCCAGGTGAATCCGAAAATTGACCTGACTTTCGCCCGGGGCCTTCGTTCCATTGTGCGCCAGGATCCCGATGTTATCCTGATCGGGGAGATGCGGGACCTGGAAACCGCCGAGATCGGCGTGCAGTCCGCCTTGACCGGACATCTGGTGTTCTCCACACTTCACACCAATGATTCGGCCAGTGCCATCACCCGGCTTGTGGATATCGGGGTGGAACCGTTTCTGATATCCTCGTCTCTTATTGCTGTTATCGCCCAGCGCCTGGTCCGCGTACTCTGCCAGGAGTGTAAAACCCCGTATACCCCGGATGAAGCCACCATCCAGGAGCTGGGGATAGCCCCTGAGCAGGCTGAAGGCCTGGTGCTCTACCGGGCCCAGGGATGCCCCCGGTGTTTTCACAGCGGCTACAAGGGACGTGTCGGGATCTATGAAATCATGGAAATGAAAGCGGCTTTGCAGAACCTGGTTTTAAAAACCCATGATTCGCACCAGATCAAAAATGAGTCGTTGCGGCAGGGCATGACAACGCTATACCAGGACGGGGTGGACAAGGTGTTGCAGGGAAAAACCACGATCGAGGAAATCCTTCGCGTAACCCAGAACTGAAGGCCTGCCGGCGCATACCGACCTGGTCCGCCCGATCGGCAAGGCAGGGTCGGTTTGGGGCCGTCCCCCATCAAAAGAAGGACGGCGGCCGGGGCTTGAATGAATTTTTGATATTGACAATAATCCCTTGGATGCTCATTTTAATAAGTTGCTTTCTGATAATGACCGGAGTGAAGGCCGGCGCCTTCATTCGCTGAATTTTTTTTCCGGAAAGCAGGCCCAGCGCATCTCGATTCTCTGCTACCTGCTGGCATTGAAGCTCGGGCTGAACAGGGAAGATGCGGATTTGTTGCGCCTGGTTGCCCCCACCCGCAAAATTCATCATGCGTTCGCTCCCGAGGAGATGACGGTTAAACCGGCGGGGGCCCATACGGATGCATGGGATTCGGCAGGCCCGGGCGAAGCAGGCGGGTTTGAAATTTTCAGGATGTCTGATGACGAGATAATGAAGGCAGCGGCCATTGTCGCCCGGCAGCGCCATGAGCACTGGGACGGCAAGGGCTACCCGCTTGGGCTGAAAGGGGAGGAGATCCATATATTCGCCCGGATCGTTGGATTGGCCAGCGTCTTTGATTCCCTGACCCAGGGGCGTTTTGAAGGGCATCCCTATGATATGGGGGAAGTGGCCGCAGGCATCCGAAAGCAGCGCGGACGGCGCTTTGCTCCCCGGGTGGTTGATATTTTGCTCCACAGCCAGGATGAATTCTTAAGAGTCAGCAGTCGATACCCGGATTAATATTTCGTGAAAAGCTGATTATACCGCCGACGGCATTTTTGCAGAAAGTAACTTGTATTCATCTTACTCTTAATCTTAATCTTAATCTTAATCCAGAACGGTTGGATTTTCTTAACCTAAAACCTAAGCCCTGAAGTTCCTTGGAAGGATCTACGATACGTATGG